>NZ_LZSZ01000097.1:0-96872 GCF_001665645.1 Mycobacterium sp. 852002-30065_SCH5024008
CTTCGGCGGCATCGCCCGAGCGCTGTCGAGTGCCCCTTCATACGGTGGCCTGGTGGGCGTTGTGCCGATAAGCGACATTATGTCAAGTTGTAAGTGGTTATTCGCATGCAATGCGCGCACCGCCCGCACCACCCTACTGGCGTCATCGAGTCAGCGCCTCGAGCTGATCAAGACCGTGGCCGAAGCCGACCACGTCGTCGATCGCCGCGCTGATCCTGCTGCTCTACGGCACTCCCGTCAGCAAGATCAGTGAACTCACACTCGATGATGTCGACGTGACACCAGCGCGAACGACGATCAAAGCTCGACCCCGCTTCCCTAGCCGATCTCCTCGGCTACTCAACCAAGATCATGAACATGCACGCAGCCCGCGCCGCCGTCCCGATGGCCACCTACCCAGCGGTCAAAGCGCCACGCGCTAACCGCCACTAACTACCAACGGACGCAAGAGCGCCGCCAAAGCCGTCCGGCAAGCGCGAACGGCACGAGATCAACCGGCAATCGCGAGCTACCTGTCGACCACTCGATCGACGGTCTCGCGATCTGGCGTGCTGAGATGTGCGATCACCGAGTCGGATCGGCACAGGGTCACGCCGATGTTGGTCATCTCGGCGCGGCCGCGTTCGTAGAGTCCGGATACGGCGTCCTCGACCAGTACGACCCGGTAGTCACGCTCGCTGGCCTCATAGATGGTGGTGCGGGGACAGTTCGGGTAGTTGCACCCGGCGATCACCACGGTGTCGACGTGGTTGTCGCGGAGATGCTCCTCGAGCGCGGTGCCGAAGAAGGCACCCCACCGGGGCTTGTAGAGGATGACCTCGCGCTCGCCCAGCCGCTGCGGCCGTCCGGAAAGCAACAGCTCGTCGTCGAATTGTGCGCCCGGGCCGGGCGTTAAGCCCGGAGCTAGCAGACGTCCGGGCGTGCCGGCACGCAGCATCGGGGTTGGGCCGGCAACGAGGTGTCTGCGGGCCGGCTCGGCGTTGCTTCCGTCGCCCAGGTAGAGCCGTACGACGTGCACGATCGGTAGGCCTGCGCCGCGAAATGCCCGGCACAGACCGGCCGATCCGGGGCACAGCGGTCGATGTTCCCGCGATCTCCAGTGCTCCGCCATCGAGGGTGTCGGCTTGAACATCGATCGTCAGCAGAACTGCAGAATCGAAATGCGGTTCGACAAGGGACTGCACGCTCACAGCATAGGTACCTCGACGCGGTGAGCGATACGGCGCCAAACGAGCACACCGCAGAGTCCCACGAAACACCGAAACCGCTGCGCTAGGGTACTTCACGCGCATGACAAGAACAGGAATTAGATGCCGACCCACACGACGATCACCAAGTCTGACAGGGCTCGCCGTCCCCGCCGTATCCGTAGCTAACCTATTGTCAAGATCGCGCCCGCGGCGACGCCAATCACCGCCACGAGGGCCACCAAAATCACCGTGATCGACGCGCGGACGATCTCTTCTTCCTTGAGGCGCCAGCGCGGCTTCAATTCGACGAGAACGGTGTCCTCTAGACAGGCCATTGCGTTCACTTTTGCGGCCGCCAAAAGGACATCGTCATGCCCGTCGGCCGCGTCTTGCTCGATTTGGTCGTGCGCGGCGATTGCGGTCGTCATATCAGCCCCCCAAGGCTCGCAGACGCCGGTAGGCGTTATTTGGAAGGTCGAATGCTTCGGCCTTCTCGTATATCCAAAGATACGAGTGCGAGATCACGATTGCGGTAACGATCCTTAACGGTCACAGCACACAGTCGTGGGCCCACACTGCGCGGCGAGCCGTGTAAGCCGCCGTCAAGTTGCCATCGTGACGGAAGACCTCCCCCGCTCCAGCGCGCGGGAGGGATATGCATGAATCGAATACGGAGGATTACCGGAAACCATTCCGTTTCGGTTGCACGCCAGCGCATTTGGACTCACGTAGTGTGCCCGCAGCTCGTCTAGCCGTGTATTCGATCAGTCGTGTATGGCCTCGTACCTCAGCAGGACGGTGCCGCCCGGGAAGGTGCGGTTCTCCAACAGGCGCAGCGAGATCCATGACGGCAGTGTGGGGAAGAACCGGGTGCCGCCGCCCACGGCGGTGGGCGTGACCACGATCCGGTACTCGTCCACCAGTCCGGCCTGCACGATCGGTGCGGCCAGCGTCGCGCCGCCCACCTCCAGCCTGCCGTCGGTTTCGGCTTTCAGCTTCGTTACCACCTCGACCGGGTCGCCGTGTTCCAGGCGGGAGTTCCAGTCGACGGACTTGAGAGTGCGCGAGAACACGACCTTGGGCATGTCGCGCCAGATGTGGGCGAAGTCGACGATCAGAGGGGTCGCGTCCGGGGCCTTGTCGGCGGTCGGCCAGTACGAGGACATCAGTTCGTAGAGCCGGCGCCCGTAGAACGCGCACGCGGTCTCCCGCTCGAAGTCGTTCCAGTATTGGTGCAGTTCTTCGCTCGGATCGCTCCAGTCGATGTTGCCTTGCGCGTCGGCGATGTACCCGTCCACCGACACGTTGAAGCCATAGATGAGTTTGCCCATGCAGATCAGACTGCACCGGAGGGCGAAACTCATCGCGACGCCACATGGCACACCACAATATGCAGTGATCGAATATGGCGGGTTACCAGTAAAGCCTTCCATGTTCATCAGTTTCACAACAGTTTTCAGATGTCGAGGATGAAACGTAGTGCGTGGTCAATGGCCTGTATCTGTTCGGGGCCAATCACTCTCTTACGAGATGAGGCGGTCATCGCGCACACTAAGACACGCATCCGACGCTTGGAGGACCGATGCTGGAATGAGCCCTGTCGCCGAATTCGACTTCATCATCGTGGGAGCAGGTAGCGCGGGCTGCCTGCTCGCCAATCGGCTCAGCGCCAACCCTGAGCGACGGGTGCTCTTGATTGAGGCCGGCGGCAAGGATGATTGGTTCTGGATCAAGGTGCCGGTGGGCTATCTGTACACGATCGCCAACCCCCGCACCGACTGGTGCTTTACGACCGAGGCGGACCCGGGCCTGGCCGGCCGCAGCATCCACTACGCGCGCGGCCGGGTGATCGGCGGCTGCTCGTCGATCAACGCCATGATCCACATGCGCGGACAGGCCAGCGATTACGACCTGTGGGCACAGGCCACCGGCGACGAGCGCTGGCTCTGGGGTAGCCCGGACAGTCCCGGCGAGACACTGGCGATCTACAGAAAGTTGGAAAACTTCTTCGGCGGAGCCGACGACTGGCACGGGGCCGGTGGTGAGATCCGCGTCGAGCTACCACGGGTGCGCTGGAAGATCTTGGACGCCTGGCAGGCCGCCGCCGCCCAGGTGGGCATCTCCCCGATCGATGAATTCAACCTGGGCGACAACGCCGGCTCTGCGTACTTTCACGTCAACCAACGGCGTGGCCGTCGCTGGTCGATGGCCGATGCCTTCTTGCATCCGATCACCCATCGGCCGAATCTCACCGTCTACACGCAAGCTCAGGCCTTGCGGCTCTTGATGGATGACCAGGTGTACGAGGATCAGCGTCGGGGCGCCTGGACCACGGCGCAGCACCGCATCGCCGGTGTGCGCCTGCTCAAAGGCGGCCAAATCGTCGATGTCCGGGCACGCCAGGAGGTGATCCTGAGCGCCGGAGCTATTGGGTCGCCACATCTGATGCAGGTCTCGGGTCTGGGCCCGGCGGGACTGCTCACCCGGCACCAGGTGCCGGTGGCCGTCGATCTGCCAGGAGTGGGCGAAAATCTCCAAGACCACTTGCAGATTCGCACGATCTACCGGGTCCGGGGCGTCCCGACAGTCAACACGCTGTATCGGAATTGGATCAGCCGTGCGGGCATGGGTCTTCAGTATCTGTTGTTTCGATCGGGGCCCATGACAATGCCGCCTTCCACCCTGGGGGCTTTCGCCAAGAGCGACCCCGCGCTAGCCAGTGCCGATTTGGAGTGGCATGTGCAGCCCCTGTCCTTGCCGAAGTTCGGCGAACCCCTGCACCCCTTCGGAGCGATCACTCCCTCGGTGTGCAATCTGCGACCCACCTCGCGTGGTTATGTGCGCATGGCCAGTGCAGATCCACTGACCAATCCGAAGATCTTGTGCAACTACCTGTCGACCGACGCCGATCGCCAAATAGCGGTGACCGGCCTCCGGATGACCCGGCAGATCATGGCAGCGCCGGCGCTCACCCGCTACGGTCCGCAGGAGTTGCTTCCCGGCCCGCAACTGGTGAGCGACGACGAGCTGCAGCAGGCGGCCGGTGAACTCGGTACGACCATTTTTCATCCGGTGGGCACCTGCGCGATGGGGGCCTTCGACGCCCGCGGTCTGCCGCGGTCGGCCGCCACGGTGCTCGACACCGACTGCCGCGTGTACCGGGTGGCCGGCCTTCGAGTGGTCGATGCTTCGGCAATGCCCAACATCATTTCCGGCAACACCAACGCGCCGACCATGCTCATCGCCGAACGTGCAGCGCGGGCGATCGTGGAATAAGTCGGTTAACGTCGCCCAAGCCGCTCCCCTGCGTCGCGCGACCTGCGTCTGCGCGCCTCCTTGAGGAGCAATACGCACAAAATCGAATATGCAGACTTACCAGTAAGAGGAAGAGTTGCTTTCCAACGTGTTTTGTTGCAGCGCAGCATGATTCGGGCTAGAGCCCGGATGGTACGGCCTTGCCGTTTACCGTCACGTCGACCTGGTCGGTCTTCGGGTTGTACTCGATCTTGCCGTGCTCGAAGTTCGACACGAGCAGATCGCCGACGGCGTTCTGGTCGCTGATGGGGAAACCCAGCGGACCTGCCGAGCCGTTACTGCCCGTGATTGCAGGCGTGCCGTCCGGGGCGCGTGGGATATTCCAGGCCTCCCGGATTTTGCCCAGGGTGATATACGCGGGAGTGCCGGCCTCGCCGTTCTTGGCGGTGATCACGCCGCCCTGGAACTGCTGGAATACCAGGCCGCTCTCCCGTGTCCCGGCGTTGCGGTCACCCGTCAGCGGCTTGCCGAGAGCCTTCTTCTGATCCTCGGTTGCCGACGAGTACTTGGCAGCGATCGGGCCGGTCAGGGTCACCTCGACGTCCCGCTCCCCGATGATCTTCACCTCGGTGGGCGGCGCTGGGGTTGTCGACGTGGGGGTGGCGTTCACCCCGACCGTAGGCGGTGCCGACGCGTCGACGCTCTTGCCATTGCTGCAGCCCGCAGTGATCAGCACGACGGCGGCCAGGCCGACGACTGCCGCGTGGCGGTAAGCGATCGTTCTCATGAGCTTCCTCTCGCGTCTTCCTGTGGTGTGGATCAAGTTGCGGCTGACCTCGCCCGGTCGGGACCATGACCGAACCAACGTTGTGCTCGCGCCGGCCAACGCTCGTCCCCCTGTTTTTGCGCGCCGCCCAAGCCACCCTAAGGCACTGCTTGATACCGGGCTCGTGACCCAAAGGATCACGAAAGTCATTGGGCTACGTCGTCAATCTGGCACCATGGGGTTTTCGGGCCACACGGCACAGCAGGTCGTCAGCGCCAACGGCGAGAGATGGGCCCACCTGTTCCCAGCGTCAGCGTTCGATTACGGTCAACGAGCCATGGTTGAGGTCGTTGGTGACGTAGGCGAAGTGCGTGTTTGGGTCGACGGCGATGGCGAGCGGATTGTCTCCGACGGCAAGGATTTCGGTGACGATGCGCTTGGTGGTGTCGATCACCGACACGGAAGCGCCGCTGTAGTTGGCCACGTACGCGGTGTTCGTCGGCGGGTCCACCGCCACACCCGCGGGGCGCTGCCCGACGGGCACACTCGCGGTGACGCCGAGGGTGGTGGTGTCGACCAACGATACCGATGCATCATCCCCGCTGGCGATATAGGCGGTGTGCGATGCGGTGTCGATGGCGATACCGGCCGGGTGAACGCGAAGCGCGACGGAACCGATGACGGTTCGGTTCGTGGTATCGATGACCGTCACCGTTGGATCGGAATTGGTGACAAACAAGCGGTGGGCGGTCCGATCGATGGCTACCCGGCTTGGTCCCTTTCCGGTGGGCACCGTCGCGGTCACAGCATGCGTCATCACATCGATGACCGACACCGATGCGTTATCACCACTAGTGACATAGGCGATTCGGGCATCCGGGTCTACCACTACCCCGCCCGGATGGCTGCCGACACCTATCCGGGCGATGACCGTGCCGTTGGCGGTGTCGATGACCGACACCGAGGAGTCGTCATAGTTGGTGACGTAGACGGTCCGGGTCGACGGATCCACGGCAACACCCACCGGGTGGCGTCCGACAGCGATGGTGGCAGTGACCGCGCGGCTGGCGGTGTCGACCACGGAGACGGAGTTGGAACCGGTGTTCGCGACATAGGCCGTATGCCCGGCGGAGTCGACCGCGACGCCGAAGGCGCCATTGCCTACCCGGATTGAGGTGGCGATCGTAGGTGGACCACTCGGCGCGGCCGGGGCTCCCGCACTAGGCGCTCCTCCCCTGCTAGGTGCCGATGGCGGCGGCGCGGCCGTCGCAGATCCCGTCGTCTGCGTAGATGCGGTCGTGGATGTGTGTGTGCGCAGAAGGTAAACGCTCGCGCCCACTAACCCCACGACCACTCCAATCACCGCGGCGGCGATCGCCCAAGACCGCTTGGCGCGCTTGCGCTTACCCACCATGTGCTGTGACGGGTCGTGGTGCCATGGTTTCTGCGCTCGCTGCGTCGGCTCGCTCCGCCATGAGGCCACTTGAGTGGGGTCAGTGTCGGTGTGCGACTGCACATTCGGGTCCGCTAGGCGTAGCGGTACCGTGATCGCGTCGCGCGCGGCGCGTGCCATTTCCACAGGGGTGGCGTAACGCTGCTCAGGGTCCTTGGCCATGCCAGTGGCGATGACCGCATCGAACGCCGCCGGCGCGCCGGAGTCAGACGGGCGCGGCGGTGGTGCCGACAGATGCCCCGCCAATTGATGCTCGATGCTGTCACCCGGATATGGGGCGACTCCCGTCAAGCACTCATAGAGCACGCAGGCAAGCGCGTAGATGTCCGAGCGTGCATCGGGCTGGCCGACTCTGAAGCGCTCCGGCGCCATGTAACGCAGCGTGCCGACCACCGCGTCGGTGCCCGTCAGACCGGTCTCGCCCAGAATGCGCGCGATCCCGAAATCGATCAGATACGCAAAGTCGCTTTCATCGAGCAAGATGTTGGAGGGCTTGATATCCCGATGCACCAATCCAATCTTGTGCGCCGCATGCACGGCGCGGGCCACTTGCTCGACGATGTGCACCGCGCGTGGCGGAGACATCGAACCGGAGGCCAGCACGGTTGCCAGGTCGCGGCCGTCGATCAGCCGCATGTCGACGAATAGCCGTCCGTCGATCTCGCCGTAGGTGTGAATCGGCACCACGTGAGGGTTGTTTATTCGTGCCGCCGCATGGGCCTCGCGACGGAATCGCTGTTGAAACGTCCTGTCCGCAGCAAAATGCGCGGGGAGTACTTTCAGTGCGACCATCCGATCGGTGACAGTGTCGTAGGCCCGCCAGACCTCGCCCATGCCGCCTCGGCCGAGCAGATTGATTAGTCGGTACCGGCCGAACGGGGTCCCTTCCATGGAAACCTCCCGAAGGCTGCAATTCAGCAACACCATAGTCCACTGATGAGATGGTTTGGGGAAACTCCCGCAACGGCCGATTCCGGACCTATTCGTTGCTAACCCATTGTCAAGATCGAGCCCGCGGCGACGCCGATCACCGCCACAAGGGCCACCAAAATCACCGTGATCGCCGCGCGCACGATTTCTTCTTCCGTGGGTCGCCAGCGCTGCGTCAATTCGACGAGAACGGTGTCTCCTCGACAGACAATTGCGTTCAGTTTTTGCGACCGCCGAAATGACATCGTCACGTTCGCGGGCCGCGTCTTCTCGACTGGGTCGTGCGCGGCGATTGGGGTGGTCATATCAGCCCCGAGACTTGCGGACGTTGATAGGCGTTATTTCAAGGTCGAAAGCTTCGGCCCTCTCGTATATCCAAAGATACGAGAATATGGAGGATTACCGGTACGAACTCCGTTACGGCGCAGGCCGCGGCTGAAGCGCCCAGCGGTTCCAGCCTATCGAGCTGTCCGGGTCATGCCCCCGGTCGCCGGCTCGGAGCGTCACCCGAGCCGCCGAGTGTGCCACCGCGATAGATCCGCATCGAGCACCGCGGGATCCCGTTCGCGAAAGACCTCTTCAGTGATCTCCAGATGCCGGATGCGGTCGAGGTGAAATCCGCGGATCCCCTCGCGCAGCCGACACCATCCCACGAACATCCACGAATCTCCCCCGCGCAGCAGACCCATCGCCTCCACGTCACGGGTGGCGTGGGTCTCGCCGTCCTCGGAGGTGTAGTCCAACCGGACGATCCGGCGCGCGGCGATCGCCTCGGGAATCAGCGAGATCGCCGCCTCGGACGGCGACGGAGCGTCGATGACGAACATCGATGCCAACGCCTCATCGACCGGCGCGAGCTGATCCTCGCGGCTGATCGCGAGGACCTTCGCCCGCGCCCGACGCGCCGCTGCACCATACGGCGAGTTCTCCAGCAAACCAAGCCCAGCAAGCACCGCCAGCGACTCCGGCACCGTGAGATTCAGCGGCGGCAGGGAGTGTTCCCGCAGGATCGAATACCCGCCCGACACCCCGTGGTCGGCGTAGATCGGAACCCCCGCGAGCTGGAGCGACTGTATGTCACGCTCGATCGTGCGCTTGGACACCTCGAACTCCTCGGAGAGCCGAGCGGCCGACAACGGCCGGCGTGATCCCCGCAGCAGATCGACCATCGCGTACAACCGCTCGGCTCTCCTCATGAATGTGAGTCTCCCCCGGTCTCAGGTGAGGTGCGTGCGCGTTCCGTTCACCGACCACACCTCGCGGATCAGCCCGTCCTCGGTGAAGTCGAAGACATCGATCCCGCCCGCAGCAACCTCCCCGGCCCGCATGTTCCACAGCATCCGGCCGTGCGCGCCGTCCACGGCCCGCGAGACCTCGGTGAACACCACATCCGGATGCTGCTCGCGATACCGATCCAGGAACCGCGCGAAACTCTCCGCGCCCAGCACGTCGTCGCCCGGGTTCGACCCATCCGCCTCGGAGACCAAGAAATGAATCCGGAAATCCTCACTGCAAATCCGACGCGCGATCTCGCTGTCGTTGTTCCACATCTCCAACCACACCGCGAGTGCGGTATCCGCAGCAGCCCAGTCCGTTTCCATCATGTTCGCGTTTTTTGTCATGCCACCAGCATCAGATACTGCCGCGACAACGGTATGTCGGTGTTTGTGTGCCAACTCGGGCGGGCGCAACTGTCGAATGCCTCAGGCACGTGCCGGAGCCATGCCGCAGATGAATCACCCGCTGCGCAATCCGGTTTCACTGCGTGCCGGCGGGCGCAGTCCGTCGATGAAGACATCGACCACGCCTGACTATCTCTTGGGTGCTCTGAGTTCCGTCGCCGGTATCTGTTGGGTGGCCGCCCAAGACGCTAGTAGCGCTAGGCCGTCGGCGGTCGGCGTACCCGCGGCAGCGGTGTAGACGTTGAGGCGCAGGTTGGGTTCGTCGGGCAGTTCCATGGACTCGACGTCCAAGTCAAGTTGTCCCACGACTGGATGGTGCACACGCTTGCGGCCGGACCGGTGCAGTCGCACGTCCTGAGATGCCCACCGTTGCCGGAATAGCTCACTGCACGTTGACAGTTCGCCGACTAGTGCGATCAGCTCCTCATCGTGCGGATTGCGGCCGGCTTCCATGCGTAACTTCGCGGCCGCGTCCCTGGCGATTTGGTCGTAGTCGACAAAAAATTCTCGGGCTGCCTCGGGGTGTAGATAGACGAACCGCGCTGTGTTCGCGGGACGTCGCGGGTCGGCCAGCACCGGCGAATACAGCGCGCGGGCCAGTTGATTCATGGCGAGCACGTCATAACGTCCGTTACAGATCCAGGCCGGTGCATCGGAGATGGCGTCGAGCACCTGCTGCAGTGTCGAGCGCACCGTCACGGCCGGCTTGGGCCGGCGTGGGCCGCTGGGCGTCCCGGATTGGCGTGCGAGGTGGAACAAGTGGTCGCGCTCGGCCTCGTCGAGTTGTAGGGCAGAGGCCAACGCTTCGAGCACGCCGTCGGAGGCGCCAGCGAGACTGCCGCGCTCCATGCGCACGTAGTAGTCGACCGAGACCCCCGCCAGTAGCGCTACCTCTTCGCGACGCAGACCTTTGACCCGACGCTTGCCGCCGTAGGCGGTCAGACCCGCCTGCTCGGGTGCGATGCGGGCGCGACGCGAGCTGAGAAACTCCCGGATATCGGTGCGTAGATCCATCGTGGCCATCCCCCTCACCGTAGGCCTGTCCCGCAGTCTAAGGGAGGCACTGCGGGTACCCCGACGACGGCGTTGAGACCTGACTTGGAGGTGTTCACGAGGGGCCGTGGGCCGCTCGCGAAGCCTTGCGCCGGCTCCTAGGGCGTACCCGTTGCGGTCGTCGCGATGCCGCCATCTACCGGGATGATGGTGCCCGTGAGGTAGGACCCGGCCCGGCTAGCGAGAAACACGGCGATACCCGCCATGTCGTCGTCGCGGCCGAGCCGGCGCAGAGGGGCCGCCGCCGCGATCGTGTCGCCGATGGCATCGAGCGTGGACGCCATCATCTGCGACGGGAACGGGCCCGGCGCTACCGCGTTCACCGTGACGTGCTGCGGGCCCAGTTCTCTGGCGAGCACTCTGGTGAGCTGATGGAGCGCCGCTTTGCTGCTGGCGTACGAGTAGTTGGGCGACTGGGCGACGTGGATGGCGGCGATGCTGCCGATGTTAATGATCCGAGCGGGATCGTCGGCAGTGCCCGCTCTGCGAAGTGCGGGCAGCAGTGCTTGCACTAGCCAGAACGGCGACTTGAGGTTGAGGTCGATCACCGTGTCCCAGGCTTCCTCTGGGAACGTTGCGAGCGGTTCGCGCCACATCGCTCCTGCATTGTTGACCAAAATATCCAGGCGTTCCGACTTCAACGTCACGAGGTTGGCGAGGCGTCGGCACTCATCGTGGCTGGACAGGTCGGCGGGGATCGCCTGGACGTCACCGAATTTCGACAGCTGCTGCTGTGCCTCCGCGCACGCGTCTGTACCGCGTGAGCTGATGACGACGCGGGCGCCTGCCTGCAGAAGGCCGCGCGCAATCATCAGCCCGATGCCCCTGGTGCCACCAGTGACCAGTGCGTACTTTCCACTCAGATCGAAAAGTCCTGTGTGCGCTGTGAATTGGTTCTCTGCCATCTTGACCAGGTTGACAGGCGTGATGGGCCCCTGGGAGACCCTGGCGATACAGGTACCGTGGGAGCCACCCTTGAATCCATAAGGGCGGATCCCAAGCCGCGACGCCTGTGCCTCGGTCGCCAGCTAGACGGTATGGAGGCTGACTCGGCCGAAGGCCTCGGGCTGCAATCGGACGTGGGTTGCCGGGGACGAGTGAACACTCGCGCCGGTAGAGCCACAGTTGCAGATCAGGCGTCTTAAGCCACGCGCCGTATCCGCTACTAGCCCATCGTCAAGATCGCGACCGCGGCGACGCCGATCACCGCGACGAGGGCTACCAAAATCACCATGATCGCCGCGCGCACGATCTCTTCTTCCGTGGGCCGCCAGCGCGGCTTCAATTCGGCGAGAATGGCGTCCGTTCGCCAGGCGATAGCGTTGACTGTCGCTACCGCCGAAGCGACATCGTCGTGCGCGTGGGACGCGAAATTCTCGATTGGCTCGTGCGCGGCTATTGCGGTCGTCATATCGGCCCCCCGGGCTTGCGGACGCGGATCGGCGTATTCGAGTCCGAAGCTTCGGACTTCTCGTAAATCCAATGATAGGAGTGCGCAAATCACGATTGCGGTAACGATCCTTAACGGTCACAGCACAGTAGTCGTGCTCCGGGTTAACCATGCTCGGCGGACGGCACCCCAGCGGCCACGGCGACACCAGGCCAAGTTTGGGATCGGTAGCGACGGGCGCGTTGTCTACTTCAACTCGAAAGCGGCCCGCCACGGGCCGCCACTCGACGGAATAGGAATCGTGATGCGACGAATCGTGCGGTTGGCGACCACCGCCCTGGTGGCCAGCGGTTTAGGTGTCGCGGGTCTCGGGCTCGCCGCAGGCACCGCCAACGCCGATGGCGGCCCGCACCGCTGGTGCCCAGGGGAACCTCTGCCGCCGACCGGTAATCACGTCACCAATCCCGTCATTTGGGACAACAACATCTGCCACACCTACTATTACGTCTACTTCGGGCAGGGCAATGTCGCCCAGAACATTTGGGACGGTGACGACCCGCCGGCGCCGCCACCCCCGCCTCCGCCGGGGCTCATCAACAAGGACAACTGCCAACAGATCCTGGGCATCTTCTGCCCGCACGCGTGACGGGACGGCCTCGCTGCCTACGACGCGACGCAGTGACACTGACCGCCCATGACACCTGCCCGTCCCCGCGGTTGTCAGAGGCCAGCTGATTACCGATGACCTGGCTCCGCGCCGCGCGATCAACGACTAGGTTGATCGCGTGGCCGCAAACAGTTTCCGTACCCGCAGGACCGCCCGGCGGTTGCTGGCGATATGGTGCGTGGCCGTGACCGCGGCCGGTCTGTTCGTCGCGTGGCGCATCGATGAGCGGACGCAACCCTGTTGGGCTGTACGGCAATTCATCGATTTCAACCGTGACACGCAGGCCTCGTTCAAAGCCAAGACGCGGTTCGCGCCGCCGGGCTCCTACGAACAAAACTCGGTACCCGCTGACGCCGACTATCAGGCATGGCTCGACGGCCTCCAGCGGCGAGCCAATGAGGTGACCGCGCCTGGCCTGTCGGCCCACGCGCAACGAGCTGCGGCGCTGGCCCGAGAATTCATGAACGACGCCAACCAGATGAACGACGACCTAGGCAGACAAGACCCGCTGAAGGCGGAACTGCCGCCATCGGCGAAAGCGGTGGCCCGGGTTAACCAGGAGTTCGGCGACGAGATGGCCACCCTGGCCCGCGCCTGCCCCGCGTGAGCGCCCGGCAGAAAATCTTTCCGCCTCTCCGTTCTCAGTCCAGTTGACGCTAGCCAAGAGCCGGCGCCTCACGGCTGGGACGCGACGATGTCAGTCAGATCGGTGGCCCGACCGAACAGATGGCCTTGCGCCAGGCCGCACCCGGCCATGAAGACCGTCTCGGCCTGCTCGGCGGTTTCGATTCCTTCAGCAATGACGTTGAGGCCCAAGGCTTCACAGAGCCCGATGACTGAGCGATACAGCGTGAGGTTTCGTCCCGGCTCGACACCCATCGCCAGCCCGCGGTCGAGTTTCACAATCTGCACCGGCAACTCGTGCCAATAGGTCAACGAGTTGTATCCGGCGCCGAAGTCGTCCAGGGCTACCCTGATGCCCAGGGCATTGAGGCGTCTGATGGCCGCCGCTGCGTCGGCGAGATCCACAATGGGAACCGTCTCGGTGATCTCCACGACGATTCGTTGCGGCGCCAGCCCGTGCCTGGCGAGCGTGCGGCTGATGACCCGTTCGAAATCGACGCTGCCCAACCGCGCGGCACCGATGTTGATATGAACGTCGAGGCCAAGGCCGGACGATTGGATGTCCGCGCAGGCCCGATCGAGTACCAGGGCATCGAGTTCTGCCCCCATGCCGTTGGCTTCGGCCAGGGAAACGAAGGTCTGGGGAGGAATCTGTATGCCGCTCGGTGTGGTCCAGCGGGCAAGCGCCTCGACGGCGACCGGGTTGCCCTGTGGAAGGCCGACGATGGGTTGATATTTCAGCCGAAAGCCCTGTGGAGCACCACCTTTCGCCTGCCGAAGCGCGGTCGGAAAATCCTCGGCCACGGTGAACGCCGGCCGGTAAACCACCGCGGTGTCCTTCCCCAGCCGCTTTCCGGTGTACATCGAGATGTCGGCCTGCCTGAGTAGGTCATCGGAGGTCCGAGGCAGGCCGTCACATCCGGGACTGACCAGGCCCATGCTGGCGCGCACCCGCACCGACGTGCCGTGTAGCGAGAAAGGGCTGCGAAGCGCTACCCGCAGTTGGTCTGCGACCAGTTCGGGTGCCTCCACGACACCGGTGATGAGGATGGCGAACTCGTCTCCCCCGACACGAGCCAGTGTGTCGTCGGCGCCAAGGCAACTCCTGAGCCGCGCGCTGATCGCGCATAGCAGTTCGTCACCGGCGGCGTGCCCGAATCGGTCGTTGACCTCTTTGAAATCGTCGATGTCGACGAAGATCAGCACGAAAGGTCCGTCGCGTATCGCATCGTCCAGCCGCTGCGCCAAGAACAATCGATTGGGTAGGTGGGTCAACGGGTCGTGGTGAGCCTGATGGGCGAGGCGACGTTTGGCGTCGATGAGTTGTTCGGTGAGCATCCGCTGCACGCGCATCGCCACGAAGTATCGGGTCGCGACAAGCACGGCCATCGCAACGTAGGTGCCGATGAAGATGGGGTCGACCCGGCGTCCGATGAGCTCGTGGAAGGTGACGAGAGCGGTGCTGCCCATGAATCCCACGTAAGGCAGCGTGAGCTGCGCCCAGTTGGTTGGCATTTCTTCGTCGTGTTCGGGACGGGCGCGTGGAGGAAAATCGAGCAAACTCCATGCGATCAGCAACGGGGCAATGACGAATCCGGTGCCGATCCACAAGTCCAGCTGCGCCACTCCGACGCTGCGAAGGTAGGCCAGCAGCCGGTCCGAAGACGTCAGGGTTATCACCGCGGCGGCAAGCAGCATGTAATTCGCCCGGCCCGGCCGATCCGGTGGATACCACATCGCCACCAGAAGCGCGCTCACCACCACGACGAGCTCGACCACCGCGATACCGGTTACGACTGCGGTGTTGGTCGACCTCGGCAGCGCGGCTCCGTGCATGGCCCCCAACCGGGCGACATAGACCAGGTGGAAGAACGCCAGTGTCGCCAACAATCCATCAAGGCCCGCGGTGATTACCCTCTGCCGTCCCTGCAGCCACGTTCGCGCCGACGCTCGGTGGCCGGACCGTACCAGCAGAAGTATCGCCGCACCGAACAGCAGTCCGGCAACGAAATAGCCGACCACCGCTGACGACGGCGCGGTCGCGCCGCTATCGGCCGCCCGGACTCGCTGAGAGAGGGTCTCAGCGGCCAGGAAGGTGGCGATGGCCGCCAGAAGGGTCACTCGCCACCACCGAGCCGGGCCGGCCACCCGCCGAACGACAATCAGCCCGGCGAGCAGCGCGACAACGCACAGGGCCGCTTCGAGAACGAACTGCACCCGCTGTGCCGTCGCCACTCCCCACGGCCCGAGCGCGTTGAATTCTGCCGCAGCAACGACGACGGCAGACAGCCCGTAACCCATGCGGCGACTCAGAAACCGCAACGCGCCCCCTCCAGCCCGCGTGACGTGTAAATCTTGGCAGAACAGGACGGCACCGGGACCGTTATCGCTCATGCCGGAGAAACGTCAGCGACTTTTCAGCAAAGCGGAAGCAGCATCGCCTCGAGGCCTGTCAGCTGATGAAGCGATCCATTCCCGACCACGTCTTTGGGGTCGTACGCGTTGCGAGCATTACCGATCGGGAGATCGCGCGCGATGTTGCAGATGTGAGTCAGCGACAGATCCCCGCGATCTCCACGCTGCCGGAAAAACTCCCGCGGAAGAGTTCGGCAAGCCAGTGTTATTCGCTTCGAATATCGAGGATGCAGTCCCCATCACGATTACGCCGCGCACTGCAATCCTGACCTAGCCGACACCCAACCCCTCGTCTGCCGTTGCAGTGTCCTGCCAAGGCGCCGAGGTCGCGTTGGCTACACCCCAATCGCCTCGATGATGCTGAGCGGCGACACGGTGTCGACGACGCGATTCAACCGGAAACCGGCTTGATCGAACAGCCGGCCGTACTCGTCTGCGGTGCGTTCGCGGGCACCGGCGACGACCAGCATCTCGATGTCCACCCACTTGCCGTGGAAGTCCCGGTCGTGGTCGGGAATGACGAACTCGCAGAGCAACAGGCGCGCGCCGGTCCGGGCCGCGGCGCGGACGTTTTTCAGGATGCGCACCGCGTCTTCCTCGGGCCAGTCGTGGATGACGTTTTTGAGCACATACGCGTCGCCGCCCTGCGGCACTGAATCGAAGAACGAGCCCTCTTCGATCCGGACCCGGTCATCGACACCGTGCTTGCGAAACAACTCAGGGGCGCCGGCCACGACCTCCGGAAGATCGAACAGCACGCCGCGCGAATTGGGAGCCGTCTCGAGGATCGCCGCCAACAGCCGACCGTGTCCGCCGCCCACATCGACGATCGTGCCGAACGCACCGAAGTCGTAGGCCGCGGTCAGGGGTACGGTCGAAAACTCGGACACATTGGTCATGGCAGAGTTGAAGATCCCACCTAACTCCACTTCGTCGGCCAGGTACTCGAACGCCGGTTTGCCGCGAAGCTCCGGGAGCACCGGATTGCCGGTTCGAATCGCGTCGGTCAGGTGGCTCCAGTGCTCGCGATGCTGCGGCGAGCCGACCCACCGCGCCATCCCCGCCATTGACACCGGCGCGTCGGTGCGCAGCGTGTCCGCGAGTGGGGTGAGTGCGTAACGCCCGTCGTTACCCTGGCGGAAAATCCCGATGCCGATCAACGCGCGCATGAGTCGACCCAGAGCGTCGGCGTCGGCGCCGACACGGTCGGCCAGCTGCTCGCCCGACAGCGGGCCATCCGCCAGGGCGTCGGCCACCCCAAGATCCGCCGCGGACGTGATCGCCTGGGCCACCCACGCGTTCAAGATCAACTCCATCATCACTGCCGCTGGTGGAGCGAACCGCTGGCGCAGCCGCGACAGGTGATGGCGGGCCTGTTCAACGGCTCGCGCGACCTTGACCGGCGGAACCTTAGACGTCAAGTGACTCCCCTTCTCGTTCATAGTCGCCACAATGGACCCTCTCCGCGGGCCCAGTTCCCTCAGGCGCTCAGGCGGGAATCGCAGAGCCGCCGTTGCCGTGGCAGATCAGCGCACACACTAATGCGCCAACGAAACCCATCCGCCCAAGCGCTCCTGCTGCGCGACCGATCAATTCGTCCGCATAGGAACTATGCCCGCCTACCGGCTATATTTCAATAGTGGTTGAAATAAACGCCCGCTCCCTCTACAGTCTGACCAGGGGCCTGATGAATGGAGTCGCCATGTCACGTCTAGTCACGAAGGTCGTCGTTGCGGCGATCCTTGCATTTACCGCCGTTACAGCGACGGGATGCGTTCCGGCAGCCACTGTGGGGCCTCCCCTAGGGGTCGCGGCAGGTTAAGCCCTTGGGGTGTACCACGTTCGACGGTCAGGGCGGATGGCGCGCACGTTCCGTCCTCCCTTAGGGCACGAGCAGCAGCGCGGTCGTGATGAGCATGACGACGGCCGTGACGCCGTGGACTCCCCACGCGATCGACTTCGAGCCGCCGTTGCGGAGCACGATGGTCGCGTCGACGAGCGGAATGATGGTGGCGGCCAACATCACCCAGCCGATCAGGTGGGTCGCGCCCGCGACCATCAGGATGATGACGAACACCCCCGTGGCGATGTCGCGGATGCCCTTGACGCTTAGGTACGCACCCGCACCCGGTCGGTCCAGATCGGCGAGCACGCCGTAGCCGGCGGCCGCGACGCGCGGCGAGACGAGGAAGCGCGCACCGATGAAGATGATGCCCGCGGCTAGGAGTCCGGCCAGCGTGTAGCCGATTGTGGTGGTCATGGCCATGTCGAGCGCTCCTGGGATTCGCTAGTGAATCGGTGAAAACGGCGTTGGGTCAAGCTGTGTCATCTGAACGTCGACGATGTCCTCGACGTCGAAGCCGGCCATGTCGGCGGCGAATTCGGGGCTGGTCATGACATCCCGGGTGAGTTGTTCAGGGTCGGCGCCCGGCGGGTAGCGGATCAGCGCGACGAGTCGATTCGCGCCGCCGCTGCGCTCGGTCCACACGCCGTGGGTCGTGACCCCGAATGCCTTGAAGGTCGTCAGGTGGCGAGCCCAGTGAAGCGTCACGTACTGCTGCAGAGCTTGAGGTGATCTCAGCGTGTAGATCCTGAGCTGAAACATCGAGCCCGCTCTCCTTCAGTTGAAGTCGACTGGCTTGGTGGCGCGTCAGATCATCAGCACCACGCATAAGGTGGCCACGGCCAGACCCTGCAGCGTCGCGCGGGCGCCGATGATCGAGTCCCACTTCTCTTGCAGCGCACGCCCTTCCGATAGCCGCCGGCTAGCGCCCGCAGCCGCTGTCAGTCGCCGATTGATTGGTGCGCTCACCTTCGTGTACAGCGCAAGCCAGACCAACAGCAGAACCAGCGCGACGCCCGCCGCGATCGCCTGTGCCCAATGCGCTGCCACCGTGGCCAGCACCGCGCTCGTCGCGGTGGCAACAACCCCGAGTGCCCCGGGCACAGGCATGCGCCGGTCTCCGTATTGGTGCACGCGTCCCATGACCACGACCACGGCATCGTCGTCGACCAACGCCAAGGCCGGTCGCAACACGATCGCGCAGAACACGTCGGTCCCGTAGACCACTGCGGTACCCAGTACCGCGACGAGTGCAACGGCACGGGTGATGACGTCCAAAACCATGTCGTAACTCCAATCACGTCCTAACTGCTAGCAACGCTAACCCCGGAGCGCACTGGTGTCAATAGCGTTGCTAGCAGTTCTATCGGCGCTACAATTCCGCAGTGGACGATCGTCGTGAGCGTGAGCGGCGGATGATCGTCACCACGGGATCGGCGGCCGCATGTGGGTCACCACGGGATCGCACCGTCGCGGTTGACGAAGCTGCCGGTCGGACCGTCGGCCCCGATTTGCGCCATGCGGACGATCGCCTCGGCGCCCTCGGCCACCGTCTGCGTACCGGTATTGCCGTTCAGGTCGGTCTTCGTGAACCCGGGATCGACGGCGTTGATCCGGATGTGCGGGAACGCCTTGGCGTACTGCACCGTGACCATGTTCAACGCCGCTTTCGACGCCGGATAGGCCACCCCGGAATACACGTCCGCCGGGGCGGGCGCAAACAGGGTCAGTGACCCCAGCCCGCTGCTGACGTTGACCACCACCGGTGCGGCGGACCTATCCAGCAGCGGCAAAAATGCGTGCAGTACGCGGACTGTCCCGAAGACATTGGTTTCGAAGGTCTTTCGCATCACCTCGGCGGTGACATCGGCGGGCCCGATCACGGCATTGCCGTCGGCTCGTTCTTCGATCGCGGCGTTGTTGATGAGAACGTCGAGACCGCCGTCGACCTCGACGGTCCGGACCGCGGCCCGCACCGATGCGTCATCGGTGATGTCGAGTTGGATGGCTTGCGCGCCCACGGCCTCGGCGGCTCGGCGGCCCAGCTCGGGGTTGCGGCTACCGAGGTACACGGTGTGTCCCGCCGCCGCCAGCTGTCGAGCGGTCTCCAGGCCGATGCCCTTATTGGCCCCTGTGATGAGTGTCGTCGTCATGCCTCCACGGTGCGCCCGGGTTCTACCCCCAGCCAGGAGTCCCGTCTTCCTAGGACTGTCGATACCAGGACGGCCAATCCGAAAAGGCGCACAGTGGAGGCATGGCGACTACGGAATTCGGGCTGGCGTTGCGACGCTGGCGCGACCAGGTGACCCCGGAAGCCGCCGGACTGCCCGTCGGAGGCCGTCGGCGGGCTACGGGCCTGCGCCGCGAAGAAGTCGCGCAGCTGGCCGGGATCTCGGTCGACTACATCACCCGGCTGGAGCAGGGCCGGGCGGTCAATCCATCCGAACAGGTCATCGAGGCCCTCGCCCGCGCGTTGCGGCTGTCCTGCGCCGAACGCGCCCGGTTGTTCAATCTGGCCGGCCGGGTGCCGCCGGGCCAGGGCACGGTGCCGGCCTACATCCCGCCGGGCGTGCAGCGGATGCTCGATCGGCTACGCGAGACGCCGGTGGCCGTCTTCGACGCGGCGATGACGCAGCTGATGGCCAGCCCGCTCTACGTTGCGCTGATGGGCGAGCACATCGGCAACGAGAGAAACGCCTTGTGGCGCAACTTCCTCGGCTCGCCTGGTCGAGTACGGCACACGCCGGAGTCTCTGCTCGACCTGCAGACCGCACAGGTCGCGGCGGTGCGGGCGACGGCGCAGCGCTACCCCGCCGACCAGACCGTTCGACGGTTGATCCACGAAGTACGCGCCGGGAGCGACCTGTTCGCCGCGCTGTGGGATTCGGGCGCCGTCGCAGACCACCAGCTGGCGTCGCGCAAGATCATCGACCACCCGGAGGTCGGCGCCATCACCCTCGACTGCGACGTGCTGACCGTTCCCGGCGCCGACCTGACGATCATGCTCTACACCGCCGAGCCTGGGTCCGAGGATGCCGAACGGCTGGCGCTGCTGGGGGTCATCGGCACCCAGCTGCTCGTCGGCTAGTTCGTCGCCGCGCGCCTGCGGGGAGGCCAGGACGTCGGTCGGCATCGCCTTTTTGATTTCGCAAGGTAGGGCGTCAAATACTCGCCTGATGACAGCGGAAGTAAGTGCCGTGGACACGACCCAGACCCTCTTGAAAGTCGTTGCTGCCGCGGTGTTGTCGGTCCAGGTTGTGACCCGGTCAACGGATAGAGGAAATGTGGCCGAGGTCTGGCGTCGTGTGCGAGCACGGAGCTACAGTGGGGCTGTTGGTCGCACTAGGCGCGCGAATCCAATTTCGGCATGGGCGGTGAGAGACAATGACCGGCACTCTGCACAACGAGCATCTCCAGCACGAGCACGTGCATGGCGCGGGTTGCGGTCACGTCGCGATCCCGCATGCGGATCACGTCGACTACGTGCACGACGGTCATGTTCATCGGCAGCACGAGAACCACTACGACGAATGTGAGCCCGCCGCCCACGAGGTGCACGAGCCGCACGACCATCGGCACGGCGAAGGGTGTGGCCACGTCGCGATCCCGCACGGGGATCACGTCGACTACGTACATGACGGCTGTCGGCACGCCGCTCACGGCGAACATTACGACGAGCACTGACGCCCGAGCGTTAAGGAACCTCAGTCCTCGCTGTCGTGCACTGCTTGGCCGCCCTCCGGGGCCCAGGTGCCTGGAATCATCGGCATGCTGGGCCCGCCGCCGAATTCATCACCGGCCAGATCGGCCGGGCCCGTCGCGGCATCGGTTTCCTTGCGTGCTGCGCCGCTGTACCCCAGATTCCCGGCACCGCGTTCTGACGCCATTGTTGCCGGTTCGTCCCGGTCCGGATCGACGTCGACGTTCATGTCCATGAACTCGTCGCCGTGGCCGCGCTGCCGCGCCCGCTGGCGCAAGGACTTGTCACCCATACCCGTTCCGGCCGACTACGTCCCGGTTACGACTCGGACCGTCTCCGATTTGCCCATCGATGAGCTCACCAGCAGAGGTGAAACGAAGCGGTAGGCCAAACACGACTCGCTCTACCCTCCGTATAACTCCTCCGTCGACAGATACCGCGGACGGGATCAAAGCGGAGCTTAATGCAGGTGCGAAAGGGGCCGTGCCCAAACGTATTTAGGCGAGAGAATCAGCGTGCGAGCGGCTAAGTCCTAGATTCCGACAACAGAGTCACCTCCGCGTGAATCGTGCGGCCGAACTTGCGCCGCATGAGCCGGTGTGCGGACGGCACCAGCACGCCATGCAGAACAGGATATTTCTGCCGCAGCAGACGTGCCGCCTTCTGATATTCAGCCCCCTCTAGCAGACGCACGCGGCCAGGCAGCGCGGTTCCCGTCGGCTTCCCCGATGCCGTCGCCGGGCCGAATTCAACGCTCGGGTTACGGCGAATCCGGCGCACTTTGACCGCCCGTTCGAAACTTCGAAAGTAGGCGCGATCTCCTTCCACCACGATGCTGACCGGGCTCGAGCCCGGAGTGCCGTCCTTGCGAAAGGTGGTGAGCGCGATGGTCTTCTGGCGCACGAAGGGCACCAACGTCGGGTTGGCTGCCGTGCCAACGGAGCCCAGAACGTAGCCGAGTTGACGCAACCGCAGCCCGAATGCCAGGGCCAGGGCAACTGACACCACTCCGAGAACCCACGCTTGCGCGGCCGAACCACCCACGTCGAGGTCCACGACGTGGTTCACCGTGTGCACGGTGTTCGCCGCGATGAATCCCGCGAGCGCCGTTGCCAACGCGTCCGCCCAGATCAGCGCGAGGAGCAGGGTGACGCCCAGGCCCAGCTGGAACGCGCCCACGTCATGCAGGAAGTGCCGATGCGCATCGAATCCGACGGCATCGGCGAACGAATTCGGATCGACTAGGCACCAGATCCCGATCCCAGCGGTGGTCGCCCCCACGGCCGCTGTAACCGCGACCAGGTAGATCTGCGCGACCGTACTCAAGCGATTCATCATGCCGCCCTTCCGACGATGCTTCCTTACTGCTCCTACTCGCTAGACGGAATTGGGCATCAATATGTGACGAGGCGGGCGATGGCGCCGACGGGTGCCCAGGCTTGCGCCGCGTCGCGCGGCACTCAACGGTTCACGCGGAAACGTTTGAGCCGTGTTGTGGTTCCGGATATCAATTCGACCTGGCTCCTTGGCAATCGCAGGTGGGCTGCCAGTAGCCGGGTCACGGCGTCGTTGGCCTTGCCGTCAACCGCAGGTTCCCGAACGTAGACGGTCAGCTCACCGTCAGGACCGACCTCAACGAGGGGCCCCTTGCGACTGCCGGGCTTGACCCTGACGAAGACGGAGTCGCTCATGCCGCGTAAGGCTACCGGCCGGGCACACGCTCCCCTGCCGGTTCCTGGTGGCGCCCTGCCATAGCTGACGTAGGAAGAGGCCACGCTCTGGTTTGCGCCGCTCGACTGGTTGCGTCTCCGGACGATGGCTTGCCCACCATGCGGACGCTCCGATGAATTCCGGACACTTCGGCAGTCAGACCTTTCGGGACGAAGAAATCGAAGCAAAGGTGGATCCCATGTCACCCAAAGCCACGGCCCTGCCGCCGGTCGTAGATCAACAAACGTGGCGCGCCGCGCTCGACGAATTGCGCAAAAGGGAGAAGGCCGCCACTCGAGAATTGGATGAGGTCGCCGCTCAACGCCGGCGTCTGCCGATGGTCGAGTTGGCCGACTACACCCTGATCGGGGCTGATGGCCCGATCCGCCTGGTCGACGTGTTCGCCGGCCGCTCCCAGCTCATCGTGTACCACCACATGTGGTCGGACGGCGCCCAGTGGCAATGCGGCGGATGCACGGGCTTCACGTCGCAGTTCACCCGACTGGAGTTCCTCGACAACTACGACGCCCGGTTCGTCATCGTCACCAACGGACCGATCGAGGAAGCCCTCGCCTACAAGCGGAAGGTCGGCAACCGCATGGAGTGGTATTCGTCGTCGCGGAGCCCCTTCGCCACCGACATGGATGCTCCGCCCGGCGGCGGTTTTGGCGTCAGCGTGTTCCTGCGCGACGGGGACACGGTGTACAGGACCTGGCATACCAATGGGCGGGGCACCGAGCAGCTCAGTCACTCCTTTGGCCTGATCGACATCCTGCCCTGGGGCCGGCAGGAGGAATGGCTCGATTCGCCCGAAGGGTGGCCCTCGCGCCCCACTTACTCGGGTTGGCTCGACTCCCCCGATATCGCAGCCGCCTACGGGCCCGCCAGTGAGGACAACGAATGAGCGCAACCGCCGAACGTTACGTCGTCACCCGCACCATCGCCGCGACGCCGGCCGAGATCTTCGCGGTGCTCGTCGACCCGTCCCGCCACCAGAAAACCGAGCCCACTGACTGGGTCCGTGACGCGGTGGACGCCGCGCCCATCACCCGCGCGGGCCAGATGTTCGCGATGAACATGTACCTCACCCAGGCCGGCGGTGACTACGTCACCCACAACCTGGTCAATGTGTTCGACCAGGACCGTGCCATCGGGTGGATGCCGGGCATACTCGACGACGCGGGCAACCACAATCCCGGTGGTTGGTTCTGGCGCTACGACCTCGCACCTAACGGGAACCACACCGACGTGACGCTCACCTATGACTGGAGCGGCACACCGCAGGAGTTCCGCGAACGAGTCGGCGAGATGCCGATCTTCGGCGAGGACTACCTCGCCGCGTCGCTGGCCACGCTGGAGCGATCGGTCGCGAACTGAGCCGTCAATTGGAAGACGACGACTATGGCGCCGCGAGCGTCGAGATGCCAGAGACTCGCGGGATCTCGGAAGCGGGCAACGGGCGGCAGAAGAAGTTCCCCTGTACGGCGTCGCAACCGTAGTCCTTGAGTCGTTGGGCCGTGGCGAGGTCCTCGACGCCTTCCGCAACGGTCGCGATGCCGAACGCAGATGCCAACTCGATGACCGAGTGCGTAATGATTGCGGCTCGGTCGTCGTGCAGGATCGGCGCGATGAATTCGCGGCCGAGTTTGACTTCGTCGACCGGTAGCTCGCGCAGATAGGTCAGAGTGGCGTAGCCGCTGCCGAAGTCGTCGATCGCCACCCGGATGCCGTTCTCCCGGAGACGATTGAGCACCGTGCGGGCCTTAGCCAGGTCGGCCACCACCAAATCCTCGGTGATCTCAATCGTGAGAGAACCAGGAGACATTGCGTATGTGTGGAGCACGGACATGATCCGGTCGGGCAGCGCATCCTTATCGAGGGAGGGCGCCGCCAGATTGATCGCGACCGGGATCGCGGCGCCTGCCGCATGCCAAGCGGCAGCGTCGGCGACCGCGCGCGACAGCACCAGATCGGTGAGCGCATGCATCAGCCCGTGCTCGCGAACCAGGGGCAAAAACTGGGCGGGCTTCAGTACGCCAAATCGCGGGTGCTGCCACCGGACGAGCGCCTCTACTCCGCGCACGGAACCGGTCAGCAAGCCGAATTTCGGCTGGTATAGCAGGGTCAGTGAGCCGTTCTCAATGGCGCGTCGCAGTTCGCCGAGCAGCTGGAGTCGCGCGATGGCACTGTCGTATGCCGGCGCTCCGCCAAGTTGATCGTCCATCTCGGGTGTGAACGTCCTGACATTGGCCGAGTTCGCCTGCCGGGCAACGGATCGTGCCGAATCGGCCTGTCTGAGGAGATCACCCGGCGTGGGGGCGCCGGCGAGCCCTGAATTAGCCGATGCCACACCGATGCTCACGCGCACGTCCAGGCGGTGATCCTCGATGTCGATGGGTTCCTCGAAAGATCGCGCCAACCCGTTGGCAACCTGCGTTGCCGCGTCGGGACGGTCTTCGACCAGAATCGCGAATTCGTCACCGTTCATCCGCGCAACGGTGTGAATGTCGTTGGTATTGGCTTGGATCCGCTGGCCGACGGCGCGCAGGAGCTCGTCGCCGACGTCATAACCCAGTGTATCGTTCACCAGCTTGAAATCATCGACGCTCACCGTGAGCACGCTGACCGGCACGCTGTGCTGAACGTGCAAGCGCAGCGCGTGCGCCAGGCGATCATCAAATAGTCGCTGATTTGCCAGCCCCGTTAGCGGATCCCGTAGGGCGGCGTCAGAGACCGCGACGAGCAGACGTTGCTTTCGGTCGAGCAGCAAGATGTGGCGGGCCAGGGTGGTAACGAAAAGTACGACGCAAACCAAGAAGATGAACGCCTCGCCCCGGTATGCGGGCCAAAAGTGCACGGTACCAACGACAATGGCCAGCAACACGGGCAGGTAGGGCAGCCACAACGATGCCCTCGAAGAGGGCTGCGAAAAACCGAGGTCGGGTTCCTGGCTCGGCTGAGAAGTGATTCCGGACAGCGCGACAAAGTACATTCCGCCTGCCCACCCGAGAACCACGAGGTTATTCGGCGCCTGGTCGGCGTGATCCGTTGCGACGTGGACCACCCCGGCCACTGCGATGATGCCCCACCCCAGCATCATCAGCGTGGGTGAAAGCTTGCGGCCCGCCTCGGCCTTCCTCACCACGACGAAGGTCGTGGCGACAAGCCCCACATACACGCCCGCGGCGGTGGCCAGCAGGAGCGCTGGCACGCTGACCGTCTGTGATGAGTGCGCCGCGCGACCCAACGCCAGGATGACAAGAACGATCAACAGCGACGCGGTGACGAGGATGCCGTCAAGCAGGAGGCCGATCCCAAATCGCGCGTCATCCCGGCTGGGAATTGCGAGCGCGGCCGCCAGCGCACACAGCGGCAAGATGAGGTAGCCGAAGTTGGCCGCCGAGAGGCCTGCGACCGGAAGACTGCCACCCACCGCGACGTAGCACCACACTGCTTGGCCGGCGGTCCAGCCGAGCAACCCGGTAGACAGAACGGTCCACGCGAGGCGTTGGCGGCCTCGAGAAGCGTGCGCGGCACTGGCTGAACATGCGAGTACAAAGACGCCTGCAATGACGGAGCCTGCCGGGGCGACTAGCCCTCGGCCCGAGGCGCCGTTCGAGATGAACAGCATCGTCGCGAACGCGAGGAGCCCGATAGTTGCCAACACGACCACCACAACGCGGCTTCGTGTCAGAGACAACATTCCCCTCAATCTGCTGGGCGCGGTTTCGCAAGCAGGATAAGACACACCGCAAAGTAGTTCTGCAAATTTGCTTACCTGATTCTCGGCCATTACGGCCCCGAACGGGATCAGGACACCGCACCAGGTCCAATGGCTCTGGAAGCCTCACTTTTGAGAGGGTGGGCGTATGAACGAGACCCGAAACCGCGTACTCCTGCCCACTTTCGCCGCATTGCGGTTTGCGACAGGCCTGAGCGCATGGCTTGCTCCCAAAAAGACAGGGGCTCTGATCGGGTTGGGTTCTGACCGTCAGCAGCCGCTGACCACCCAACTGTTCGGTTCCCGCGAACTAACGCTGGCCATCGCCATCATGGACACCGCCTCACCTCGCCTGCGCACGCGCGCCCTGCAACTGGGCCTTCTAGTCGACACCTTGGACGTCGTCGCAGCGGTCCACGGCATGCGGCGCCAGACGTTGTCGCCGGCCGGCGCGATCGCCTGCGGGGGTGGCGCGGCGCTCTTTGCCGGCTTCGGGCTGGCTGCGCTGACCGGCTAAAGACGGCAAGCGCGACAGTGAATGAGAACGCGGACCCGCCTTCGGGGTTTCTCGCTATTGTTCGTATCTGCGCCGCTTTGAAGCGGCACACTTTTGCGGCCGTGCTAACGCCAAGAAGAATGGAAGGGAATCGAATGCCCTCACCTCGTTGGCTGGCCACACTCGCCATCCCCGTGATGGCCGGCGCCGCCCTGGTTAGCAGCGCCGCGCTTGCGGCTGCCACCCCACAAGACGACGCATACCTCGCACAACTGCGCGCCGTCGGACTCAGCTGGCCGCCCCAGACGGAAGAGGCGCTCATCGGGGAGGCGCACCTCATCTGCTACGACCTCACTTGGGGTTGGACGCCACAACAAATTGCCGACGACGTTCACGCCCACTTGAACGCGAGGGGCGTGACGTTGTTGGACGTCGGCACCATGGTCGACGCCGCGCACTCGATCTATTGCCCCGGCAACGTGTGCGACGCCCCCAGCCTCTGCACCTGACGGGCAGGCGCAGGGCTACCGCCAACGGACAACTCAACTGGCTGTAGCGTGACGGCCGTGAAGTCCTCCCTGGTGTATTCCTCCGTCGCGGCCTGCGTCGCGGCAACCGTTCTGACCCTCGCCGGATCGGGCACGGCAACCGCGGCCGGCTCGTGCCCGACAGCACCCGCACAGAATGGCGGAACGCCGGACTGGACGCTGGCCGGAAGCACCGGCAGCGTAGCGGTTACCGGGTCCACGGACACGACGGCACCGCGCGTGGACGTGACGGCGCCGTTCAGCGTGACCCAGACCCAGGTGCATACGCTGCACGCCGGAGACGGACCGGTGGTCTCCCCCACGGCCACGGTCTCCGTCTGCTACATGGGCGTCAATGGACGTGACGGGTCGGTGTTCGACAGCAGCTATCAACGGGGCGCCCCCGTCGACTTCCCGCTCAACGGCGTCGTGCCCGGATTCCAGAAGGCCATCGCGGGGCAAAAGGTCGGGTCCACGGTGGGCGTCGCGATGACTTCCGCGGATGGATACCCCAACGGCCAACCCAGCGCTGGAATCCGGCCCGGAGACTCGCTCGTGTTCGCGATCAAGATCCTCAGCGCATCCAGCTAGCTCGGCGCGCTAAAACCCCTGTCGCTCAACCGCTCAGCGGCGCGAACATGAGCGCGGGATCAATGCCGAGTTGCTGAGCGACATGGGTGGTATCCCAATACTCGCGCCAGTAAGTGATCGAGCCGTCGCGGACACCGAAGAACGCCGTGACGTAGAACGTGACGGCGACACCGTTCATGGAGTTCACATCGACGCGCTCGACGACGACGCTGTCACCGTCGGACAAGATGGTGCGGATCTCGCTCCCCTCGACCATTCCCGTCGAAAGTGTGTTGTGCTTCTCGAGTTCCGCGCGCGCCGCGTCACGCCCGCGAACGACCGGCGAAAGAGGCACGTGAAGTTGCCAGACAAAGTCGTCGGCCATGAGCGCGGTCATCCCGTCGATGTCCATGCTCTCGCCGTAAGCGGCATGTATAAAATCGACTACGATTTTTTCGTTGTCATTTTTGGGCGCAACGCTTTTCGCCATCTTGCTTCCTTTAGACGTCATCGGCTCTATTCGCTGAACTGTAGATGCCGAGAGCCGTTTGCGTATGGCTTCGCGCGATCAGCTCACGGACGGCGGAGGCTGATGATGGTGACGTCGTCTTCGATGTGGCCCGACGCCATCTCCGTCCAGATTCGGACCGCCGGCGTCGCGCCCGCGCTGCCGAGCGTCTGGGCCAACCGGTCCCGCTCCGCCGCCCCGTCCGCAGCAATCACCCCTGTAATCTGAGCTGGCCATGAGCCCGATCGCCAACTCGACACGCCGCCGCCTGTCGGTCGCGATGAAGGACGGGTCAGCGGCCGAGCACACCGCTGCCGAGCAGAGCCCATTCATCTCCGAATTGCTTGCCGGCCGCGTCACCGTTCACGGGTATTCCGAATACCTGCTTCGGTTACGCGTGGTGTACGCCGCCCTGGAGGACGCCATGCGGGCGCACCGCTACGACCCCATGGTCGCCGCCGTCTACGACCCGGCGTTGGAGCGACTGACCGCCATCGACGCCGATCTGCGACACTGGCGCCCCGACGGCGCCCGCGCAATCGACTCCCCCGCGGCGATGGCTTACAGCGAACGGGTCCGCACACTAACCTGGGGTGGCTCCCTGGTGGCCCACCACTACACGCGATACCTCGGAGACCTTTCCGGAGGCCGGGTCATTTACAAGGCTCTCGACCGCACGTTCGGTCTTCGCGGCGTCGGGCTCGCGTTCTACGAATTCCCGATGCGGTCCAAGCCGTACAAAGACGCCTATCGCGCCCGCCTTGATGCGCTCCGCCCCGGCGCTGATGACATCGATCGCATCGTCGACGAGGTCAGATTGGCCTTCGGCCTGAATCACGCCTTGCTCGACGAGCTCGCCGACCACCTCCCGACTCCAGGGCGTTGACGCCCGTGCACCGTGCGCCGCCCTAGCACAACGGGGCCTACATGGGTCCGGGCAGCTCGCCGAGGTCGGAGAGTTCGGCGAGGACAGAGGTGACAGCCGCCCGGTATTGCTCCTCGCTCAGCGTTTTGTTGTAGTACCGGTTCATCCGCAGCTGGTATTGCAGATCCCGCAATTGCCTGATGCGGTCCAGCCGGGCGATGTCGCCTGGCGAGAACTTCAATTGCTCAGCGGTGATCTGGCCGGCCATGACTTGCTCGATCGGTGCGAGCCGATAGCCGCACCCGGCGAGGTATTCGAAGTACGGCCCGCAATACGCACGTCCGCCCGCTTGCCAGCTGAGGCGGGCGGTGTTCCATTCAAACGCCGCGAGCACCATCGCCAGGGTCACCATGGCCGGCCGTGTGTCGATATCGACTGTCGCACTAAGGTTTTCGTATTTTGCTGCGTCGGTCCCGAGCAGCAGTTGCGCGGCCACGTGCATGCTGGCGCGGCAGTGCAGGTCGGCCAAGTAGTGGAAGTTGCGGGCAATGAAGATGTCGGTCCCGGGCGGTGGCGTGCTCCCGGCGACGATGTTGGTGCGAATCCAGTCGCGGCGCGCCGTGGTGACCGCGGCGGCGCGGCGATCCAGCTCGCGTACTAAGACCCAATCGGTATTGGCCTGTACCGCGGCTTCGGATTGCAGCTTGGTCGGCTGGGCGCCGGTGTATGTGGGGCCGGCCGTCACTTCGTTACGCGCGAGTGGGCGTCCCATGTCCCAGGTCAGGTAGCGGACGTACACATCGAGATCGGGAACGTCTGACCACTTGGCCAGATTGCCCAACGTCGTTTCACCGGGCACCAATCTGCAGATGTGAGGTTCTTGTTTGAGGTCGTCGCGCGTGTAGATCGTGCCAAGGTTGCGTCGGCAGACCGCATCCTTGGTGTTGACGTCGGCAACCCAGCCGGCCGGTCCGGCGATTCCCGGTACATAGTGGGTGATTTCAACCAGCAGGTCGTCGACGGTGGCCGACTCGGGGAAGACCCAGAAAACCCGATGGGACTCGGTGTCGTCGCCCATCGCCACGCTGTCGCGATCCAGCGTGACTTTTACCGTGTCGGTCATGCTGGGGATTATGTCCCGACGTCAGACATCCACGCCATTCACTAGATGTTGAGCCCCGAGAACATGATTCGGCTGGGATCGTACTTCTGGCGCACGGCGGTCAGCCGGGACAGGTTCGAGCTGAAGTACCGCGAGGCCGGTTGGTTAGCCTCGATGTAATTGACGTATCCCCCGACCGAGTACGGCCCAACGGCCTGGTGTGCGGTGTTGAGCCAGTTGGTCGCCGCCGCCGCGTCGCCGGTTTCGACGTACCACTGCACCAGTGCGTACTGCCGACGCCATGGGAAGGCGGTTGCCCCCGGCGCCACATCGGCGAGGGCGCCGTCCAGCGCATGCATGATCGCCAACATGCGGCCCGCTCCCCGCGGAAAGGCTTCGACCGCCTTGGCGATGCCCTGCGCGGTGGCCGCGTTGACGACGGGCAGCACGTCGGATCCGCCGATGTATCCGAGCGGTGACGGGTTTAGGTTCCCGACGGCCAGGTACTGCACCAGGTCGAGATAGTTGAAGGTGTGGTTGTCGGTCCCAGTCGGTTGCACCCCAACGGCTTTGGTGATGGCCGCCCCTACGCTGCCACCCGATCCGACCGGGCACGTCGCCATGATGCGGCAGTGCGTCCCCATTCCGTCGACGGTGGCGTCCGCCAGCGCCCAGCTGTTCCGGTCGGCGGTGCGCAGCCAGTTCTGCCAGCCGACCAGTACTTGCGCGAATGCCTCGGCCGGGAAGTTGAGGTTCACCACGTCAAGATCCGTCGTGGGAAAGGTGGCGAAGGTCAGCGAGGTGGTCACGCCGAAGTTGCCGCCGCCGCCACCGCGCAACGCCCAGAACAGGTCGGGATTGCTGGCGTTGGACGCGGTCACGGCCTGACCGCCGGGCAGCACCACCGACGCCGACAGCAGTTGGTCACAGAGCAGCCCCGCGTGGCGGGAATTGGCGCCCAGTCCCCCGCCCAGGGCGTGCCCGGAGGCCCCGACCGACGGGCAGGTACCTGTCGGGATGCCGCGGCCGGCGCCTGCCAACGTCTGGTGCATCGCGTACAAGCTGGTCGCGGGCGTCACCGTGACGTTCCCCGTGCCGGCGTCGTAATTGATTCCTCCGGACAGCTGACGCAGGTCGAGCACCATGACGCCGTTCGCCGTGGAGGCGCCGATGTAGGAATGCCCGCCGCTGCGCGGCGCCACCTTCAGGTTGTGCGCGGCGGCGAACGCCATGGCCTTCTGCACGTCAGCCGGCGACGTCGGGGTCACGATGGCAGCAGGCGTCGAACCGTTGTAGTTGGTGTTGAACACCTGCTTGGCCGACCCGAAAGCGCCGTTGTCCGGTAGCAGCACTTGTCCACCGATGGCGGTGGACAGACCCTCCCACCCGGTGGGATTGGGGGCGGCGGTGGCCCGGGCGGAGCCGAAAACCGCACCGGCGGCCAACGCTCCGGCGGTACCCCGCAGGAACGCCTGGCGTGAGATCTCACGCGCCACCGTCGGGCTCCCGCGTCTGCCTCATGTCCGGCATTGTCAAACGCGTGACAACGAAAACCTCGGTGCCCCAGGCCGTGTGACCGGATCGAAACCGATACGAGCCGCCCCGGTGATGTACCCGCCGAGCACGGCGGGCTCCGCCTCAAACAGACACGCCGCTCTGCGACTCGTATTGTCTGCAGCATGAGCGCCGCTCCGATGTTCACGCCCGGCCAGTCCCCTCGGTAGCCGGGTTCAGGCGCGTGGGTGCTCTTGTGCTGGCGCTTGCGGGCCTGGCGTTTCTCGACTCGCTGAACGTCCTCAATCTGGGCGTGGTCTCGGCCGTCATTTTCGACAGCCGGTTGAATCGCCGGTCGCCGATTCCGGGTGCCCTGAGCTTCATCGCGGGTGTGTTCGCCGTGACAACAACATTCGGGCTGTGCACGGTACTGGGCCTCAGCTTCTTGACCCACGCCGTCGATTTCCACGTGACACCGGCGATCCGTTTTCGCGGCGAGCTGGTGCTCGGCCTCGTGCTGACCGGCCTGGCGTACTTCCCGTTGACCGCCCAATCATCGGCTCCCGGCTGGGCTCTGGCGGCGATGCGCGAGCGGCCATGGCTGCTCGGGTTTCTCGGATTGGCCGTCGGTAGTGGGCAGGCGCCAACCGCAATCCCCTATCTCACGGGGCTGGCCATGCTCGCCGCCCTGCACCCGAGGCCACCGTTCTGGCCCTTGGCGATCATCGCCTATTGGGCGATCGCGCTTTCCCCACCGCTGCTGATCCTTGCCCTTTCGATGAGACGAACCATGCGCGCCAAGCGCATTCAACGCAGGCTCGTCCGCGCCCTGACCCGCTACGGCCCGATGTCGGTGCGGCTGTTGTTCCTGGTCTTCGGAATAGGACTGGTGGCCGACGCACTCGTCAATCACAGCGCCCTGTGGTGACGCGGCACTCTTTCTCATCTCTTGCATAGCGAGCCGCAATATCTTGTTGCGTGTGACTGATCGTCAAGAGCGCGCGATGTCCTTCGGCTCGATCGCCGAGGACTATGACGGGTTTCGTCCGCACCCTCCGCAGCAAGCCGTGGACTGGCTGATGCCACCCCATTGCGGGGTGGCCGTCGACTTGGGCGCGGGCACCGGGCTGTTCACCCGCACACTTTTGGACAGGGCGGCGGCGGTCATCGCCGTGGAACCCGATGCGCGCATGCGGGCCGTACTCACCGAGCGGTCTCCCGAGGTTCGTGCTGTCGAAGGCGCTGGGGAGTCGATTCCGCTTCGCGACCTTTCCGCGGACGCGGTGTTTGTTTCGTCGGCGTGGCACTGGATGGATCCTCAACGGGCGGTTCCGGAGATCGGCCGGGTACTGCGCGACGGCGGGCGATTCGGCCTGATCTGGACCAGTCGAGATCGTGACGTTGATTGGGTGCGCGACCTCGACCTGCTGCCGGGCGAGGACACACCCGAGGCTGAATCACCCGACCGCTTCCGCCGGCGCCACGAAAATGTTGTGCTCCCCGACCCGCAGATCTTCCACAACGTCGCCCGCGAGACATTCACGTTCGCGCGGACGATGAGCATCGACGACGTCGTCGCAATGGTCGGCACCTACAGCCGGGTGATCATCGCGTCTGCGGATGAGCGCGCGGAGCGACTCGCCAATGCCCGCGCTGGCTTGACTGCACGTTTCCCCCGGGCCGAAGCGATCGAGGTCCCCATGAAGTCCCGGTGCTGGCGCGCCGATCGGATCCCCCGCCGCGACCGTTAGGAGTCGGCGCCTCAGGCCTGGGGGCCCTCGGACGGCGGCCAGTGCGATCCCGGCGACGCCTCGCCGGGTGAATCGTGTTCCCCGCGGGCCAGCGGCACCCACCGCTCGCTCGGGGCAGGCTGCTTCGACGACGGAAAGTCCCGCAGCTTGCCCGACGGCTTGGCATCCCATTTGGCGAAGGTCAGCGGCGTCTGCAGCCAGGTGTGCAGCAGGCAGTACACCGCCTGCAGCGAATCCAGGTGGGTGCGTTCCCAACCGTGGCTGCCGTCAAGCCCGAAGCCGACGAGCGCCGCGCGGGTGCCCGCGCCCGCCTCGATCGCAGCGGCGGCATCGGAGCGGTAGAAGCGAAAGACATCCCGCGCGCAAGGGATTTCCTGCTCCTGCGCGAGCCGGCACAGCCTGCGCGTCAGGTGATAGTCGAACGGACCGTGCAAGTCGGCCATCGGAATGGTCACGCCGTCCTCGATGGAATGCTGGCCGGGCGCGCACACCGCGTTGTCCACCGAGACCAATTCGGCGACATCGGCGGGCAAGCCGTGGCTCGCCCCGTGGCCGACTTCCTCGGTGATGGTGATCATCACCATCGTGCGGTGCGGTAGCACCACCTTGTTCTCGGCGAAATTCTTGGCCAGCGCAAGCGCGATCGCGACGCCCGCTTTGCCATCGAGGTGCCGAGAAACGATGTAGCCGTCGGCGGTCAACTCGGGGCTGGCGATAAAGGCGACGAAGTCGCCGATCTGCAGGCCGAGGCGGACGAGGTCCTCCCGCGAAGACACCTTGCGGTCGACGCGGACCTCGACGTGTTCCCAGTCGGTTGGCTGCAGGTCGATCTCGTCGCCGAAGGCGTGCCCACTGGCCTTGAGCGGCATGACCGTGCCGGTGATGAATTCGTCGGGGTCGTCGGAAAAGATCCGCACCCGGGCGCCCGCGGCGAACCGGGCCGAGAAGGTGCCGACCGGAATGACCTCGAGACGGCCGTTGTCCTTGAGCCGTCGCACCATGCAGCCGATGGTGTCGGCGTGAACGACCACCGCGCGGTCGATGGCCGCCGATTCCCCGGGGAGTTCGGCGGTCAGCGCGCCGCGCCGGGTCAGGGAGAACGGCACACCAAAGTCGTCGAAGATGTCGCCGATGAGCTGCATCACCGCGTCCGTCCGCCCCGCCGGACTTGGCGTCTGCAGCAGCGCGAGCAGCGTGTCAACCATCCACGTGCGGTCGGCCTCGGCCATGGCCGCGCTGTGACGCACGGTGTCTCCTCTCGAGTCGTCCGGAACCGCGTTCAACCTACCGCGTGGTCGCCGTCGACTTACCGGTCCGGGCAGGTGTCCCCGCCGAAATTGGGCACCCCTGTCCCCCGCCTGCCAACACGGTAGAGCACCTGGTGCCCGGACGCCCGTTGGCGCAACCGGATTCGCTCGCGCGAAGGCGGCGGACTCAGCTCATCAGATGTTATGGGTTGACGTTGGGACACACCTGCTTGATCCAGGCGGTAAGCGCATCCCTGTTGGCGTTGAGGTCAGGATCGTTGGGTTGTGCGCCGACGGTGGTGACGAAGTGCTCGATCGCGGCCTTCGCCGTTTCGGGAGGCCCGTACTTTTCCAGCGTGTCGGCGAACTTGCGCGCATCCTCGGGTTTCTGGGCCACCATCAGGTTGTCTTTCGTGAAGGAAATGTCCAGGCAGGTGGATTGATCGAAGGAGCCGCCTTGCGTGGAGGACGAAGGTGTCGTCGCCGGCGGCGCCGAGCTGGGCGCCTGCGAGCCCGAGGTCGCCGACTGGCTGGACGAGGAGCCCGACGTTGACGTGCCGTTCGAGCACCCCGCTGCAACGATCGTGATGGCGACCACTCCCGCGATCATGGTTCGGTCTAGCCGCATCGGAGACTCCTCTGTTCCAACGAATGGCGTTTGCTGCATGCACCTTACCGGTAACTGACATACCCCCGGCGCGGTTTTAATTCGTATGTGAATCGGAGACGCGCTGCGGTACCTGCGTTGGTGGACGGCACTCGCCGGCTTTGTTGCCCTAGGAAACCCTTGATCTGCGAACGATTCCCGGTTGCGGGGCGCCGAGCGGGGCCGATCCGTCGGTCTTGGCTCGGCCGGCGCGCTACGCGATCGACATGAATCCCGAGGCTCAAACGACGATTCACGGAACACTTTTCGAGGAATCACGCAATTTGCTGTCCGAGCGGTTATGCTTCCGTCCACCTCTCAGCTTCGTGGATGAGTCTGGCCGCGCGGAAGCTTGAAGAGCTGAACGCGACCGTGAAAGGTGAGCTACACATGCGCCGACTGTCAGCCGCGATCTCCATCGCGGCCATCGGATTACTGGTTGCCGCGTGCGGCAGTAGCAACGAACGTGGCCCAGGCTCGTCGACGACGACCTCGACGCGTCCGCCGGTCGCGCAGGCGGCGCTGTCGGGGTTGTTGCTCGGTTCGGCGGAGATCGACAGCGGGCTGGGTGTGACCGGATCGAAGAGCAAGGAAAAGAACGACAAGCTCCAAGACGACAACGCGAAGCAGCCGTGGCCCGCGGGCTGGAAATTCCCCGACGACTGCGTCTATGCCATCGGCCCCGGTCAGGCTCCCGTGTATGCGGGCAGCGGTTACACCGCGGTCAGCGGCGACGACGAGGTTGCGTCCCTTCCCCCGAATTCCAATGAACCGGATCCCGAGGTGGGCCAGGTACTGGTGCTGTTCCCGTCTCCCAAAGAGGCGAATGCCTTCTTCAGCAGCTCGGCGCAGCGCTGGCCGGCCTGCGCCAACCGGCAATTCACCACTCCCGCCGGGCAGGACACCCCCGAGACGGGGTGGCAGGTGGGACCGGTCTCCAACGCCAACGGGATGTTGAGCACCACCCTGACGATGACACTGCGCGACAACGGCAACGTCCTGCTGACCATGACCTGCCAGCGCGCGCTGACCGTGCGCAACAACGTGGCGATCGATGTCGGTGTGGTCCGCAAGGAACCGGCGGACTTGGCGGTCAAACTCGCCGGCCAGATCGCCGGCCGAGTCGACAAGCAATGAGCCCGTACGCCTAGGAGGCGGACGCCAGTTCCGCGATGAGGTCCGCGAGCGCGAGGATCCGCTCCGCGTTGCGGACATGCAGGCTCTCGACCATCCGACCGTCCACCGTGATCACACTGGTCCCCGCGGCCCGCGCCTCCTCGTAGGCCGCGACAACCTTACGGGCGTCGGCGACTTCCTGCTGCGACGGACCGAACAGGTCGTTGGCCGGGCCGATCTGGGACGGATGGATCAAAGTCTTGCCGTCGAAACCCATTTCGCGGCCCTGCCGAGCCTCGGCGCGAAATCCGTCTTCATCGGTGATGTCGTTGAACACGCCGTCCAAAATCACCTTTCCCGCCGCCCTGGCACCCAGCACCGCCAACGCCAACGCGGGCACGACCGGCGCGCGGCCAGGCACGTGCAATCCGTGCAGATCGTTCACCAGGTCGTTGGTGCCGATCACCAGCGCGGCCAGTCGCTCGCTGGCCGAAGCGATCTCCTCGACCTTGAGGAAGGAGCGCGGCGTTTCGATCATCACCCACAGCTGCAACGACTCCGGGGCGCCGAGCTTGACCAGCGTCGCGGTCAGCGCTCGGACCTGATCGCCCGACTCGACTTTCGGCACCAGTACGCCGTGGGCGGCCGAACCGGCCACGGCGGCCAAGTCCTCGTCGTGCCACTCGGTGTCTAAGCCGTTGATGCGCACCACGACCTCCCGGGGCCCATAGCTGTCCGGACAGATCGCGTCGCACACCGTGGCCCTCGAGTCGGCTTTGGCGTCGGGTCCTACGGCGTCCTCGAGGTCGAGGATGACCACGTCCGCGGGCAGCGATTTCCCCTTCTCCAATGCGCGGGTCTTGTTGCCGGGCAGGTACAACGCCGAGCGGCGCGGGCGCAGAGTCGGTGCCATCCAGTGATTCGCTTCCTGTCTCGAGCTCAGCGGGGGCTTGGTGAGCGCGGCTTAGGCAGAAAGTACCCTTCGATCTCAGGTGGTGTAGCCGCGCAGTCCGTTGGCGGCGAACATCCGAAATCCTGCCGCCGCGGCGGCCGAATCCCAGAAGGGAGCGGCGAGTGTCTTCACTTGGTTCGGCGCGCACCGAGGGCGACAGCTGGGATTTGGCTTCCAGCGTTGGGGCGACCGCGACGATGGTCGCCGCGTCCCGGGCGCTGGCTTCCCGCGGGCCCGATCCGCTGCTGGATGACCGGTTCGCCGAGCCGTTGGTGCGCGCGGTCGGGCACCCGTTCTTCGTCCGCATGCTCGACGGCCAGATCCCGCTCGACAACGACGACATGCCCCTGAGCCTGCAGCAGCGTCGCGAGCAGATCGCCGTGCGCACCAGGTTTTTCGATGAGTTCCTCACATCGGCGTCCAGCGCCGGGATACGTCAGGCCGTGATCTTGGCCGCCGGGCTCGACGCCCGCGCCTATCGGTTGGCCTGGACGGCGGGCACGGTGGTTTACGAGGTTGATCAGCCCGAGGTCATCGCCTTCAAGAGCGAAACGCTGGCCCGGATCGGCGCCGAACCGACCGCCGAACGCCGAACGGTAGGCATCGACCTGCGCGAGGATTGGCCAACCGCGCTGCGTGGCAACGGATTTGACCCGACGGCGCCGACGGCCTGGATCGCCGAAGGCCTGCTCCCCTACCTGCCGCCGCAGGCGCAGGACCGCCTCCTGGACAGCATCACCACGCTCAGCGCATCGGGCAGCCGGCTGGCCACCGAGAACATCACGAACATGGGCGTGTTCACCGACGAGCGCGCCCGGGCGATGCGCACCACGTGGCGCAAGCACGGACTGGACATCGACGTCGCCGATCTGGTGTGGGAGGGGGCGCGCCAACCCGCCGGAGAACACCTGGCTGCCGCCGGCTGGGTCGTCACCCCTCACCCCACCGATCAGCTATACGCCGACTACGGCTTCGTCGTTCCCGACAACGAAATGCTCAAGGAATTTCGGCACGCCATCACCTACATCAGCGCAGAACTGGGCTGACCGCGCCGACTAGGAGTCCGGCCTGGCGTCGCGCCACTCCCGCTCGAAGGGCAACCGCCACGCATTGGGTGCGATCAGTTGATGGATGGCATTGGGGCCCCAGGTGCCCGGTTGATACATCTTCGCCGGCGGGGGGTCGTCGAGCAGATCCTGCGAACGCTCCCACAACGATTCGATGCCCTCCGCGGTGTTGAACAGCGTGTGGTCACCCCGCATCGCGTCGAGGATGAGCCGTTCATATGCCTCCAGCACGTCCACGACGGTGTCGATCTCCTGCGAGGAGAACTGCATGGACAACTTGTCCAACTTCATCCCGGGGCCCGGCCGTTTGCCGTAGAAAGACAGCGACACCTTCGAGTTGTCGGCGAGGTCGAACGTCAGGTGGTCGGGACCCTGAGTCCCGACCCCCGAGCCGGGCGGAAACATCGTCCGGGGCGCCTCTCGGAACGCGATCGAGATGATGCGGATTCCCTCGGCCATCTTCTTGCCGGTACGCAGATAGATCGGCACACCCGCCCAGCGCCAGTTGTCGATGCCGACCTTGAGGGCGATGAACGTCTCGGTGTCGGAATCCTTTGCGACGCCTTCCTCTTCGCGGTATCCGTTGTACTGGCCGCGCACCACATTGGAGGGCTTGACCGGCAGCATCGAGCGGAAAACCTTGTTCTTTTCTTCGCTGATGGCAAAAGGTTCGAGCGCCGTGGGCGGCTCCATGACGACGAACGCCATCACCTGGAACAGGTGGGTCACGACCATGTCCTTGTAGGCGCCGGTCTCCTCGTAGAAGTTCGCCCGTTGATCCAGGCCGAGGGCCTCGGGGATGTCGATCTGGATATGGTCGATGAAGTTGCGGTTCCAGATCGGCTCGAACAGTCCGTTGGCGAAGCGGAACGCCAGAATGTTCTGCGCGGCCTCCTTACCCAGGAAGTGGTCGATACGGAAGATCTGGGATTCCTCGAACGTTTCGTGCACGAAGTCGTTGAGCGCCACCGCGCTGGCAAGGTCGGTTCCGAACGGCTTCTCCATCACCACCCGCGAGCGCTCGACGAGTTTGGCGTCGCTCAGCATGGTGATGACTTCGCGCGCGGCTTTGGGGGGCACCGACAGGTAATGCAGCCGCCTGACGTTCGGACCCAACTCGGCTTCGGCTTCGGCCACCGCCGCCGCCAGCGCTTCGGGTCCCTTCTCCTGCGGGACGTAGGTGACGATTTTCGCGAAATTGGCCCACTGTTCGGACGTGAGCTTGTGCGTGCCGAACGACTCGATCGCGTCCTTGGCGATCTCGCGGAAGTCGTCGTCACTGAGGTCTTCCAGCGACGTCGCGACGATCTGGATGTCGGGCGCAAGCTCGGACTGGTCCAGATAGGCCAGCCCGGGGAGCAGCTTGCGTTTCGCAAGATCCCCGGTCGCACCAAACAGAACGATAACGTGGGGATCGAGCGGCTCGGTTTCGTGGCGGCGCGGACGCCTGTCGGCCGCCGGGTACGAGATGGTCTGCGGTTTCTTATCGGCCACCCCTGCGATACTTCCACCGCCACGGCGTAATGTCGCGTCCGTCACTCCTAGTTCGGCCAACGCGGCCGTTGCCGCCGTGAACCGAGGATCACAATCGCCGCCCGGTTACCAGCCGGCGGATGGGGTACTGGATAGCGACGGGCCGTGCCCGACCACAGTCGATGGAAAGCGATATGACGAAACCCGACAAAGACCCCCGGGGCCACTCCCAGCAGCTCGAAGACATCGTCGACCGGCTCGAGGAGAAGGTCGCCGACGACCGGGAGGCCGAAGGCGTTGCCGGCAAGCCCAGCGACCGGGAACGCGCCCCCACCGTCGGCTCGGGCGATGAACCGCCGGATTAGACCTAAGGGCCGGGCGGGGCGCCGAACCAGGCCGTGAGCGCGTCGCCCAGGCCCTCATTAGTGCCGTTTCCGACCCAGGCGACGTGCCCGTCCGGACGAATCACGACCGCGTCGGGAGCCGGTACGGTGCCGACTGCCGGAAGTTCCCAGTTACCGCCATATTCCGCGTCGACCAGCTGGACCGTGTCCGCCCGGGAAGCCAGGTCGAATCGGCCCGCTCCGCCGAGGTTGAGCAGCACCGGTCGGGCCCGGTGTAGCAGCGTGAAAACCCGTAGTGGCCCCTCGGCGGTGACCAGGTCAAGATCGGGCATGCGCCGTCCGAGCAGCGGGTGTGCGTCGCCCAGGTCGTAGCGGATGTCCAGGCCGGACATCATGGCGGCGAACCGTTGGCGAGGTTCGTCCATGGCGAGCAGGTCGGCCATGGTGTCGCGCAAGGCCTTGGTTCGGTCGTCGGGGCGAAGAAGCGCCATCTGGGCGATAGCGTTGCGCAGCACGCGCGCGGCGACCGGGTGCCGTTCGGTGTGGTAGCTGTCGAGCAGGCTGCCGGGGGACGTGCCGTTGACCACCTGCCCCAGCTTCCACCCCAGATTGACCGCATCCTGCACGCCGGTGTTCAGCCCCTGGCCGCCCACCGGGTGGTGGACATGCGCGGCGTCCCCGGCCAGCAGGACGCGCCGGTCGCGATAGGTTGCGGCTTGCCGCGCCATGTCGGTAAATCTGGAAAGCCAAGCGGGACTGTGTATCCCGTAGTCCGTTCCGTAGACGGCGATCAGCGCCTCACTCAGGTCGCCTAGCGTGGGTTCGCTGCTTGACCCCAGGCGCCGCTCGGTGACCATGACACGCACCGGCCCGCCCTCCTCCGACGCGGAAAGGGAATGCACGCCGAGTGCATCGTGGCGGATGCCCCATACCGGCGAATCGCCTGTCCCGAAATCCATTTGGACCTCGCCGAGCAGGTAGCTGGTCGTCGGCTCCCAGCCGGGGAAATCGATGCCGGCGGCTTTACGGACCACGCTGCGCCCGCCGTCGCAGCCGACGAGGTATGCCCCTCGCAGGAATCGACCATCGGACAATGCGACGTTGACGCCACTGTGGTCCTGGGCGATGCCCGTGACCTCATGTTCGCGATAGAACCGCACCCCCAACTCGTGCACCCAGTCGGCGAGTATGCGTTCGATCTCGTTCTGCCACAACGCGAGACCGTAGGGGTGCCGGGTGGGAAAGTCGCTGATGTCCAGCCGAATCTGGGAGAACCCGGCGACCTGGGCGACCTGGCCCCGGGCAAGAAACCGATCGGCGATGCCCCGCTGATCGAGGACCTCGATGGTGCGCGCATGCAGACCCCCGGCGCGCGCACCGATGAGGTCCTGGCCTGCGCGCCGCTCGACTATCGCCACATCGACCCCCGCCAACGCCAATTCACCGGTCAACATCAGTCCTGTCGGGCCTCCTCCAGCGATCAGCACCGCGTGGTCGACGTTCTCGTGTGACAACACTCCCAACCCCCTGCTAAGAGCGAAAATTGGCTTCGGCCAGCGATTGTGCGGCATCACCCCGCCCTTGCCGCAAGCCCCCCGGTGCGCTATAGGTTGAGAGTGGGAGGGCAATAATTCACGTACGGTCGCGTAGCGCCTCGATTGCTCGGTAGATCCGCTGCTCGCTCACCGGTCGCGGGGTGCCCAGCTGCTGGGCCCACAGGCTCACCCGTAATTCTTCGATCTGCCGCCCAAGGTCGCGGACGTCGGACGCCGCCTGCCGCGCGGGTGGCAGCGACTGTGTCAAATCGTCGTAGGCGCGCTGCACGGCGCGTACCCGCTGCATTCGCTCCCGGTCCGCGTCGATCCCGTGCGGCAGCCTCTCGAGGCGCCGGCGGATTGCGCTCAGGTAGCGGGTGAGATCGCCCAGGTGGGCAGTTCCGGTGGCGGCGACGAACCCCGGCGCCAACAGTCGATCCAGCTGAGCGCGGACGTCGGTGATCGCGTCGGACTGCGCGGGCGGCGGCCGGCCGGGCAGGGCGAGTTGCACGTCCTGCGCGGCGGCCAACACCTGCTCCACGCGGGCCACGATGTCGGCGGTCGCGGACACGAGCGCCTTGCCCACCCGCTCGCATAGCGCGGCGAACTCCTCGCGGGTCCACACCGGCCCGGGTACCAGCGTGTCCCCCGCGGCGTCGGCGCAGTCCTCGAGCAGCGCGGTCAGCGAGCCGTCCGGGTTGGCGCCGAGCGCCAGGCGGGTCCGTGGGCTCAGTTGTCGCTCAACGGCTTTCACCGGCGACGCCACGCTCAGCCGCACCAACCGGCGCATCCCGAACCCCAGCGCGTTGTCCCGCTCCGCGGGCGTCGCAAAGACCCGCAGGTCGACCGCGCTGCCCGCGTCGACGAAGCCGGGGAAGCCGCGCACGGCGCGCCCGTCGACCGTTCGCTCGACGACACGCGGCAGCACGTCGAGGTCGTCGGGCCAGGTGCGCAGGCCCGCCCGTTCCAGCCCGCCGGCGACCGCCCCCGCCACGGCCTGACGAGCGGGCGCGGCCAGCCGTCGTTGCAACGCGTCGAGGTCCTTTCCGCGGGCGACCTCGGTGCCGTCGGGGGACTCGACGGCGAAGGTCACCCGCAGATGCCCCGGTAACTTGTCGGGGTCGAACGCGTCGACGGGCACCAGAACGCCGGTGCGACGGCGCAATTCGCGCTGCAGCGCCTCCAGCAACGGCTCCCCCGCCGGGTCGATCCCTGCCAGCACCGCACGGGCGGTGTCGGGGGCGGGAACGAAGTTGCGGCGCAAGTCTTTTGGCAGTGAGCGGATGAGCGCGGTCACCAGCTCCTCGCGCAGCGCCGGCACCTGCCAGGCGAACTCGTCTCCGCCCAACCGCGCGAGCACGTCGATCGGCACGTGCACCGTGACGCCGTCGTCGGCGGCACCCGGCTCGAACCGGTAGGTCAGCGGCAGCGTGACGTCGCCGGAATGCCAGGCGGTCGGCCGCTCGGCGTCGGCGGTGTCGCCGGTGCGCAACAGGGCGTCCCGAGTGAAGGTCAGCAACTCCGGTGTCTTGTGGCGCTGCTTCTTCCACCACCCGTCGAAGTGCCGCGCGGAGACGACTTCGGCCGGGACGCGGGCATCGTAGAGCGCGTAGACCTCGTCGTCACCGACGAGGAGATCGCGTCGGCGGGCGCGCTCCTCCAGCTCCTCGAGCTCGGCGCGCAGCCGCGCGTTGTCGCGAAAGAAGTGGTGGCGGGTCTGCCAGTCGCCCTCCACCAGCGCGTGCCGGATGAACAACTCCCGCGCCATCGCCGGCTCCACCCGGGCGTAACCGACGCGCCGTCGCGCAACCAGCGGCAGGCCGTAGAGCGTTACCCGCTCGTAGGCCATCACCTCGCCGCGCCTGGCGTCCCAGTGCGGTTCGCTGTAGGTGCGCTGCACGAGGTCGCCCGCGATCCGCTCGACCGCCTCTGGCTGGATGCGCGCGGCGGTGCGCCCGTACAGGCGGCTGGTTTCGACCAGCTCGGCCACGACCACCCAGCGGGGTGGTCGTTTGGTGAGCGCTGAGCCCGGTGCGAGGACGAATTGCGAGTTGCGCGCCCCCAGGTACTCGCGCCCGTCCTCGCGGCGCATGCCCACGTGCGACAGCAACCCGGCCAGCAGCGCCGCGTGCACCTGCGCCGGGTCGGCGGGTTCATCGGATGCGGTGCCTTCAACGATGCCCAGGTCGCGGGCGATGCCGCGGAGTTGCCCCACCAGGTCCTGCCACTCGCGGATGCGCAGGTAGTGCAGAAACTCATCTCGGCACATGCGGCGAAATCCGCTGCCCGTCAGCGTCTTCCGCCGTTCGCCTAGGTAGCGCCAGAGGTTGAGGTAGGTAAGGAAGTCGGAGTTCTCGTCGGCGAAGCGGGCATGCTTCTGACGGGCGGCCTCCTCGCGGTCGGTGGGCCGCTCCCGCGGGTCGTGGATGGTCAGCGCCGCGGCCAGCACCAGCACCTCCCGCACGCATCCCTCGGTGTTGGCCTGCAGGATCATCCGGCCCAGGCGCGGGTCGACCGGCAGGCGGGCCAGGCGGCGGCCGAGGTCGGTGATGGCGCCCTCGGCGTCGAAAGCTCCCAACTCCTGCAGCAGCTGCACGCCGTCGCGCACACTGCGCCGGTCCGGCGGGTCGAGAAACGGGAAGTTCTCCACCTCGCCGAGCCGCAGTGCCGCCATCTGCAACAGCACCGCGGCGAGGTTGGTCCGCAGGATCTCGGGCTCGGTGTAGCGCGGACGGGCCGCGAAATCCTGCTCGGAGTACAGGCGGATGCACACGCCGGCCGCGACCCGGCCGCAGCGGCCCGCCCGTTGAGCGGCAGAGGCCTGCGAGATCGGTTCGATCGGCAACCGTTGCACCTTCAAGCGGCGGCTGTAGCGCGAGATGCGGGCGTTGCCGGGATCGACGACGTAGCGAATACCCGGCACCGTCAGCGACGTCTCGGCGACGTTGGTCGCCAGGACGACCCGGCGCCCGGTGTGGGGCGCGAACACCTTCTGCTGCTCGGCGGTCGGCAACCGGGCGTACAGCGGAAGCACCTCGGTGTTTCTCAGTCCGCCCAAAGCCTCGGCGGTATCCCGGATTTCGCGTTCGCCCGAGAGGAATACCAGGACGTCCCCGGCTGGTTCGGCCTCGAGCTCAGCGATCGCGTCGACGATCGCCTCGACCTCGTCACGGGTCTCGGTGCGCACGATCTCGTGGTCTGGGTCGTCGGGATCATCCTCCCGGCCGCTTGACACGGGGACTTCCAGCGGACGGTAGCGGATCTCGACCGGGTGCGTACGCCCGGACACCTCGAGGATCGGTGCACCGCCGAAGTGGTCCGCGAACCGTTGCGGCTCGATGGTCGCCGAGGTGACGATCACCTTCAGGTCCGGGCGGCGCGGCAGCAGCTCGCGCAGGTAACCCAGTAGGAAGTCGATGTTCAGGCTGCGCTCATGGGCTTCGTCGAGGATCAGTGTGTCGTAGCGCAGCAGCCGGCGGTCCCGCTGAATCTCGGCGAGCAGGATGCCGTCGGTCATCAGCTTCACCAGGGTGCGGTCGCTGACCTGATCGGTGAACCGGACCGTATAGCCGACAGTCTCGCCGAGCGGGCCGCCCAATTCGTCGGCGATGCGCTGCGCGACCGTGCGGGCGGCCAGCCTCCGGGGCTGGGTGTGCCCGATGGTTCCGCGGACGCCCCGGCCGGCGTCAAGACAGATTTTGGGCAGTTGCGTGGTCTTTCCCGAACCGGTTTCACCGGCGACGACGACGACCTGGTTCGCCCGAATCGCGTCGGCGATCTCCTGCCGCCGCCCGCTGACCGGGAGATCGGGATAGCTGATGGCCGGCACCGCGGCCTGCCGCATGGCGACGAGCGCCTCGGCCCGGGTGATCTGCTCGGCGAGCTGCCGCAGCTGGTCGGGTTTGGCTCCGCGCAGGTTCTTCAGGCGCCTTCCGAGGCGTGCGGCGTCGCGGGCTGTCAGACCGTCAAGGCGGGTGCGCAGTTCCGCGACGGACAGTTCGGCCACTCGGGCCAGGGTAGGCGTGCGGTCGCCGTGGGCCGTTCGCCGAGCGTGGGCCTACGAACGAATTCGAGCCAGTTTTCATACGTAGGGCCCACACTCGGCGCCCTAGGGTGAACCCATGAGTCTCGTCACGTATGAGCTTGACGACCACGTCGCCACCATCACCCTCAACCGCCCCGAGGCCCGCAACGCCATCAACGGGCCTCTGCGCCAGGACTTGAACGCGGCGTGGGAGCGGTTCCGCGACGACCTGGACGCGTGGGTCGCGATCCTGACCGCCAACGGCAACGTCTACTGCGCCGGCGGCGACCTCAAGGACGGCGAGGGCTCGGTGGGCACCTTCGGCGGCACCTTCTGGGAGAAGCCGACGATCAACTCCTTCGAGTCCGGGATGGAGTTGTTCAAGCCGACCATCGCCGCCGTGCACGGGCCTTGCATCGGCTACGGAGTGACCGGCGTGCTCTTCTGCGACTTCGTCATCGCCAGCACCGAGGCGACCTTCTGCTTTCCGGAGGTGTCGATCGGCGTGCCCACCATCGTCGGGGCCATCCGGCTGCCCCAGCGGGTCGGCTGGGCCAACGCCATGGAACTCCTCCTGACCGGCAAGCCCATGAGCGCCGAGCGGGCCAAGGAGATCGGCCTGGTGTGGAAGCTCGTAGAGCCGGACGACTTGCAGGCTGAGGCCCGGGCCTGGGCCCGGACCCTGACCGAGGCCGCTCCCCTGGCCCAGCGGGCGACCAAGGAAGTGGCGTGGCGGACGGCGGACATGGGCTGGATCGAGGCCGTTCGCTTCGGGGAGACCATGCGCAAGGTGGCCGGGGCGACCGAGGACGTCGCCGAGGGGCTCCGGGCGTGGGCCGAGAAGCGCAAGCCCCAGTGGCGCGGCCGCTAGGAATGGGTGAGCGATTGCGTGCCGAGCTGGGCATGGTCCGTGAGGGCGGTGGGCCCGGCGCCGACCATGCCGAGATCGCGCTCGGGGACGGGCCGATCAGGCGGCGACTGGAATCGTCGATCCGCGCGCTGGCCGAGCACTGCGGCCCGCGGAGCAGCATCTGCCCGTCGGACGCTGCCCGGGCCGTGGGTGGCGAGAACTGGCGCGAGCTGATGCCCGACGCGCGTGACGTCGCGCGGCAGCTCGCCAGATCGGGTGACGTGGAGATCACGCAGCGCGGCACCGCCGTCGATCCCGAGGGCGACTGGACCGGCCCCATTCGCATCCGGACTACCGCCGACTGAGAGCTTCCGTTGCGCCGCAACATGATTCGGCGGTATGCGTTCGCTTCCTCGCCCCAGCGTCAACCGGTGGGACCGCTGCGGCCGGTGATGTGACAGGATTTCGGCATGAGTGGACGCAGATTTGGTCGCATAGTTGGTGTGTCGGTGGCGACGACCTGGGCTGCGCTGAGCATCCCGGTCTGGGAATCGTCAGCCCTGCCCACCGCTGCCGCCGACGCATGCTCCGACGTCTCGGTGGTCTTCGCCCGCGGCACTCATCAGGAGCCCGGTCTGGGCAACATCGGGCAGGCGTTCGTGGACTCGCTCACCTCGCAGCTCGGCGGTAAATCCGTCGACGTCTACGCGGTCAACTATCCGGCCAACGACGACTACCACAACAGCGCGAACGCCGGATCCACTGACGCGAGCACGCACATCCAAGACACCGTCGCCAGCTGCCCGAACTCGAGGATCGTCCTCGGCGGATACTCGCAGGGCTCGACGGTGATCGATCTGGCGACCAACGCGATGCCGCCCTCGGTCGCCGATCACGTCGCCGCCGTCGCCCTCTTCGGCGAGCCCAGCAGCGGATTCTCGTCCATGTTGTGGGGCGGACAACCACTACCGACGATCAACCCGGCGTACGGATCCAAGACAATCAGCCTGTGCGCCCCCGACGACCCGATCTGCTCCGGAGGCGGCAACATCATGGCGCACGTCTCCTACATCGACGCCGGAATGACCGCCCAGGCCGCGACGTTCGCGGCCAACAAGATCAACCAGGGGCCGGCGCCGCGCGTCTGAGGCGCGCGCCCGTCAGTCGTTCGCGCGTTCCTCTTGCCGCTGCCGCTTCTCGGCGGCCGCCAGTTGCGCGACGCGGTCTGCCTCGGAGCGCTTTTCGGCGGCGTCGCCCAGCTTGTCCTCGGCCTCGTCGATCTTCGCCGCCGCCGCCTTGGACGCAGCCTTCTCGGCGGCCTGAGTCCTGGTCTCCACCTGGCGTTTAGCCGACTCGACCGTCCGCTTCTGCCTGTCCGCCGCCTCGTCGGCGCGCCGCTTCGCCGCGGTGCTCTGCTGCTGGGCCGATTGCGCGGTTTCCCGTTTGCGTTGCTCGGCGGCGTTGCGGGCCTCTGTGATCTCCTGCTGCGTGGCCGCCTGCGCTTCCTGCCGGTCCTCGATCGCCTCGTCGCGGGCGCCCTTCAGCTTCGCGTCGGCCTGTTCCTTGCGGGCCGCGGCCTTCGCGTCCAGCTGCGCCGCGCGGCCCAGCGCGTCGCTGCGCTCGACGAGCGCCGTCCCCCGATCGACCAGCTTCGGGTCATCGAGCACATTGCCGACCGTGGTGTCCAGCATGCCGAGCGAGCGCTCGAACAGCAGCCGCGCGGGCGCTTCGGTCGGGATTCGGGTGACGACCCGGTCCTCGATGACCTGCAACGGGAATCGGGCCAGCTGGTAGTGGAACCGCAGAACTGCGAGCGGGACTTCGGATATTCTCATCAACTTCTCCTGTGTGTGGCCCGCCGTCAGGGCAGGTCGGCTTCGTCGGTCACGTTCTGGGCTTGACGTCGCAGGCGGTCGGCCTCCGACTCTTCGTTGCGCGCCACCTGGACCGACGTCTGGTGCTCGGCGACGGCGTCGATGATGTCCTCCGACGCTTCACGGATCTCGGCGCGCTCTTCGGCCTTCGCTCGCTGCGCTTCCCGCTGCGCGTCCAGCTCGGCCTGGGTCGTCTCGGCGGTCGCCCGCTGCCGCGCGGCCTGCTCGGCGGCCCGCTTCTGAGCCGCCGCCTGGGCTTCGATCGATTCCTCGGCGGCGACCGCTTGTGCGTTTGCCGCGACGCGCTCTTGGGCGCCCTGTACCTTGGCCTCGGCCGCGGCGTCCTGCGCCTGCTTGGCCTGCGCCTCGGCGACGGCCTCCATCGCGTTCGCTTCCTTGCGCTCGTGCGCCTGGGTCTGCTCGAGTTGCCCCTCGGCAGTCAGCGACTCGTTGCCGGTAACGGCCCCGACGACCTCTTTGGCTTTGCCTTTGACCGAATCGATCAGGCCCCTGCGCGCTTCGTCGGCTTTGTTCTGCTCGCTCATCGAAAATCTCCTTGCGGCCTTTAGCCAAGAATTGCGTGCGTTCGTGTCACGCCAAGTGATTCCACCGATGACGCCGATCAAACCCGCATGTGACCTGCGTCACCCACGCGTGGAGCCGGATGGGCGGCCCGGGTGTTAATGAATTCGCCAGCGCTGCAACAAAATTCGAGTCTGGTGCGGTTGTCGCGGATGGGCGACACTCATCGCGGTACAGGCGCGGGTGGCCGATCGACTACGGTCGACCGTATGTCGAAAGCCTCCGGTAACGACCTCATCGACGACGTCACCCCTGGCGACTTCATCGCCGTCGACCGTGGCTCGGGCGAACAGCCCTACAAGGTGGTGTTCAAAGACTCCACCGACGCCGGTTACACCGTCACCTTCCAGGGCGACGACGGGGAGACCTTTCAGCTCGACCTGCCCGCCGGCACCACGGTGACGAGGTCGCTGGAGTCGAAGTGGGAATCCGTGCAAAGTCCCACTCCGCACTCGGAATCCTAGGTACTCGGCTTCCAACCGCCCGGATGCTGCTCATACGCGACGCGATCGCACGGCGGGCGCCGCTGATTGCCCAGTAATCGCAGCATTCCGTTTGGGCGCGTTCTGGGCGGGAATGCAACGTCCCAACGGAGCGGCGTGAGTTGTTCGAGAACACGGACGACTGCGTCCGGGTGGCGATGCGACCCGGCATGAAAGCCGGGTGAGCGACACCGAAAGCCCAGGAAAGGACGGGCGTCAGCGATGACAGCACAGCCCCCTAATCCCGACCCGGTACAAACGCCGGGGCTCGAGGCCGGTGGCGGCGTCCCACCGGGATCCACTCCCCCTGCGGCGCCGCAAACAGCGGGCCTGGGTGAGCACCAACCGCCGCACACCGGGCGATTCACCCCCAGTTCCGTACTCACGGTGATCGCCGTTTGCGTCTTCGTCGTCGTCTTCCTCGCGGTAGCGGTGCTGCTCGTCATGAAAATGGTTGGGGCGTCTTAAGATGACCGTCACCGCTGACGATGTCCGGCGGCTACTCGACTGCCAAGATGAGCAAGCCGCGCTGGTCGCGATCGAGGGCCGCATAGACGTGGCCTCGCCGGCGGAGTTGGATGCGCCGGATTACCGTGGCGCCCTACAGATCGCGACGCGCCAAGAGGTGCTGGACCGGGCCGGGGGCGCGCAGCTGTCGGAACGCGAGCTGGCCGAACAGGCCGAGGAGCTCGACACTGCGCTCCGCAATTTGGGTGCCTGACACTCGCTGCGACCGCTGCAGGAAATCTCCGCGAACTCCGCAGCCGAAGGCCGCAGCGAAGTAGTCTGCCCGGAAGGGGGCTAGTAGCCGACGGGCGGAAGGTCGGATCATGCGGCTGGTCGTCGATCTCAACAAGTGCCAGGGATACGCGCAGTGTGTCCCCCTGGCCCCCGACGTCCTGCAGCTCGTCGGCGAGGAAGCGCTGGCCTACGACCCCAACCCGAACGACTCCCAGCGCCTGCGCGTGCTGCGCGCGGCGGCCTCCTGCCCGGTGCAGGCGATCATCCTCGAAGTGGATCCGCCCGCTGACCGGGACGCCCGGTGAGCACCGCTTCCCTCGTCAGCCAGCTCGTCGATTCGTTCAAGTCCGATGGCCGAATCGTTATCGTCGGCGCCTCACTGGCCGGCCTGCGTGCGGCCGAAACGTTGCGGCAGAAAGGGTTTCGAGGCCCGCTCACCATCATCGGTGACGAGCCGCATGAGCCCTACGACCGCCCGCCCCTGTCCAAGCAGGTATTGAAGGGTTGGGTGCCCGCCGACCACACGAAGCTGCCCCGCCTGAGAACCGTCGACGCGGACTGGCGGTTAGGCGTCGCGGCGGTGGGATTGGACCGGTCCAACCGTCAAGTGTTGCTGGCCAACGGCGAGAAGGTCGACTACGACCGGCTGCTGATCGCCACCGGGACCAGGGCCCGGCCATGGTTCAACCCGGAGGAGGCCGCCCTGACCGGTTTGTTCACCGTGCGCACCCGCGATGATGCGGCAAGGTTGGCCGCCGCGCTGAAGGACCGACCCCGCCGGGTCCTCGTCGTCGGGTCCGGTTTCGTGGGTTCAGAGATCGCGTCGGTCTGCCGGGACCTCGACCTGCCGGTGACGGTCGCCGAGCGCGGCAAGGCGCCGCTCGCCGGCGCGCTCGGCGGCGTGATCGGCGATATCGCCGCACGAATGCAGATCGAGGCCGGTGTCGACCTGCGCACGGGTGTGGCGGTCGACGGCCTCGACGGCGACGCCGACGGCCGCGTTTGTGCCGCCCGCCTCTCGGACGGCACCCTGCTGGACGTCGACGTGGTGGTCGCCTCGCTGGGATCGATCCGCAACGTGGAATGGCTCGACGGCGCACAGCTGGCGAGTGGCTTTTGGGGAGTGGCGTGCGACGCCGGCTGCCGCGCGTTCGACATCAACGGTGTGGTGACCGACAACATCTTCGTCGCCGGAGACGTCGCGCGCGCGCCGCATGTCCTCTACGAGTACCAGTTCATGTCCCAAGAGCATTGGGACAACGCAGTTTTCGGCGCCGAGGTGGCGGCGAACAATATGATCAGCCTGGAGCTGGGGCGCCGGCCGCACCTGCCGCTGCCGTCGTTCTGGTCCGGCCAGTTCGGCGTCAACATCAAAAGCGTCGGAGTGTGCTCGTTCGGCGACGAGATCGTCTTCACCCAGGGTTCGATCACGGAACGCCGCTTCGCGGCCGCCTACGGCTACCGGGGTCGAATCGTGGGGGCGGTGACGTTCAACCATGGCAAATGGTTGCCGTACTACGCCTCGCTCATCGAGCGGTCGGCGCCCTTCCCGCCGCCCCCGCCGGGATACGACCGTCCGGTCATCTTCGAGCCGATGCCGGCCCGGTTCCCCGATCCCCGCGAACCGACCGCCATGCCCGACGTGGTGCTGACCGGACACGACCCGACCTCGCGTGGTGCCGAATTCCGGCCCCGGGTCCGCTGACGGTAGGAGACGACGATGGACGCCGCAACCGCCTGGGCCGAAGCGATGAAGTTCGGGAACCGCCCGAACCCCTACCCTTATTTCGAGGAGCTGCGCAGGACACCGGTGGCCAAGGTCGCCGACAAGACCTACGTCGTCACCGGCTATCAGGAGCTGCTCGCCTTGGCCCACGACCCGCGGATCAGCTCCGACATCAGCCGCAGCCCGGCCGGCGTCGGCGGCGACAAAAGCGAGCCCGAACCCGGTGGCGAGCACATGCAGGCCTACGGGCGCGAGGCCAGCATCATCGTCTCCGACCCGCCCGACCACGACCGGGCACGCCGTCAAGTGATGCGCCACTTCGGCCCGCCGCACTCCCCCGGCCTGATCCCGAGCATGGAACCGTTCGTCGTGCGGCTGGCCGGCGACCTGCTCGACAAGGTGAAAGCCCGCGGCGGCACCCGGCTGGACGTTGTCGAGGACTTCGCCTACCCGATCCCCGTGGCCGTCATCTGCAAGATCCTCGGCGTGCCGGTCGAAGACGAGCCGATGTTCCATGCGTGGATCTTCGACTTCATGATGGGCGCCGACATGGGTCCCGAGGGCGACACCGACAAGGGGCGCGCCCTGGCTGAGAAGGGCCGTGTCAGCACCGCGGCGTTGCTGGACTATCTGGGCGGCTTGGTGAAGAGGTACGCGAAGGCCCCCGGTGACGGCCTGCTGTCCAAGCTGCTGCACGACAACGGACCCGACGGTCCCATGTCGGTCAGGGAGGCGACGTCCAACGCCATGCTCCTGCTGATCGCGGGCCACGACTCCACGGTCAACACCATCACCAACTGCGTGATGACCCTGCTGCGCAATCCCGGCTCGTGGGATCTGGTGCGCGACCGCCCGGAGCTGATCCCGCGCACGATCGAAGAAGTGCAGCGGCTGCAGTCGGCGGTGCAATTCTTCCCGAGCCGCAGCGCCACCGCTGACATCGAGGTCGGCGGGACGGTGATCCCCGCGGGGTCGGCGGTGCACCTCATCTACGCGGCGGCCAATCGGGATCCGCGTCGGTTCGACAGTCCGGATCGCTTCGACCCGCTCCGCGAAGACAACGAGCACTTCGGTTGGGGCAGTGGCATCCACACCTGCATGGGCGGGCCGCTGGCGCGCCTGGAGGTCAACCTGGCGCTCGAGACGTTTCTACGGCGCGTCGATTCTCCGGAATTGGTGGTCGACCCGCCGCCGTATCGCCACAATCAAGTGTTCCGCGGGCCGCGTCATCTCTGGGTTGACTTCGCGGCGATCGCCGATTAGACCCTTACCGGCCGATCGTGACGCGGTCACCCACGCGGATGACGCCCTGCGCCAACACCGCGAGATAAGCACCCGCGCACGGCTGAGCGCCGTGACCGCCTGTGTCCCAGCGGTTTTCGGCTGCCGGTGTGCGGAGCGCCTGCGGCGCGCGCGGCAGTGGGCCGTGTTCGAGCGTCGGCACGACGCACCGTGATGTGGCGGTCAGGACCCGCAGCCGCGCGTCGCCGACGGCGATTTCCGAGCCAACCCAATCGTTTTCGGCGTAGGGCGGGTAGTCCGGCGGCGTCGTGATCACCAGGTTGGGCCGGTACCGCAGTGCCTCGACGCCGATGTGCTCGAGCGTGGCGGTGGTGATCGCGTGCAGCGGGGCCTCGTCGGTGAACGCGTCGCCCGGGGTCGCCTTTGCGATCTCGAGAATGCGGCCGCTGACCTCGGCGTCCAAGCCCAGCTCGAGCAACTTCTCCGGGTCCGGACGCACCAGCGTGGCGCCCTCGGGGCGCTGGGCGATCAGGCGAACCGGTCGACCCATCAGCCGCGAAAGCAGGTCGTCGATGCCCGGGTCGTCGACCGTCACACTGGTGCCGTCGGGCAGCGCGATGTTCACCCGACCGGCGTCTGCATTCGCGGTGCACTTCAGCAGGCCGCGCCACAACCGGGCGTTCTTGGCACTGGCGACATGCCCGGTGGCGGCGTCGAGCAACGCCAGCCGCCGGTCGCCTTCGGCGCCGTGCTCGTCGACGAACATGCTGGGCACGGATTCTCCGAGCATCGACTTCACGGGGTAGCGGAGCAGGCTGTGCACCTGCATGTCCACCGCGGCGAAACCTGAAAAGGCCGTCGAATCCTCCACTGCCCATCCCCACTCGGCGAGACCGCACCAACTATCCCGCTCAGCGTATGCGGGAGGGGCGCTAAAACCGGTGGTGGGTCAGGAAGCGATCAGCCCGGGCAGTAGGTCGACTCCGCCGCGCTGACCCAGCCGGTCATGTCCGAGAACGAGAAGCCCTTCGAACTCATGCTGGAATGCAAATCGGCCGCGATCGCATCCGGTGTTTTGCCGGCCATCCGGTCGGCGCAGACTGCGTGCCCCATCGCGATCATGTCGGAGTCACTTCCCGACGACCAGGTGAATCCGAGGTTGTGCAGCTTCGCGAGGTATGCGTCGTCCGTGCTGTCGGCCGAAGCAATGGCGGTGGTTGCGGTGAGGGCAGCGCCAACCATGACGGGAATTGTCAGTTTGGCCAGCCAACGCGGTGCAAGCATTTCGTGCCCTTCTTTTCTTTGTCGGTGTCGAGGTGGGGTCAGTATATGAGTGAGCGATGCCGCGAATATTAAAACTAAGAAAATTGCTGCGGCCAGTGCGTAACCGGCGGCGGGGACCACATTTGCGGGACCTGAGCGTGAGTATCGAGCGCACAAGCACGGCCGGCACGCCTGCCCGAAAGCCGGCGCTCAGCCAGGAGCCGCGGTGACGACAATCGATTCCTGTCCGGTTTGCCAGCCGGTCACGAAGGTTGGAATGGTGACCTGTTCGTCGGGGTGATCGGCGCCCGGGTCGTTGAGGTGGATGATCTCCCTATTGGTGTCGATACCGGTGACGACCAGGAAGTGATCGGCCTTGGTCCGCTGGTCGCTGGTGTTCCAGATGACGGCGGAGTTGACCCAGGCGATCACCTTGCGATTGCCGGCGAGGTACCGCTTCAGTGCGGGTAGACCGGTCTGATCCGGATGCGCCACGTAGGTCATCTCCGACTTGATGCCGTAGTGGTCGAGTAGCACTACCGCATCGGCCATTTCGATGCCGCCGTCGCCGTTGCTATGGCTCGGGTCGTCGCGCGGTGCGTAAATGGGGCCCGGATTGGTCTGTGAGGGCGTCGACTCCGCCAGCTTGATCATCTGCTGTTCCGTCGGTGCCTGGCCGGTGATCTCGCCGACCACGTCGGCCACCGACATCAGCCCGCAGTTGTCCTCCAGCGACTGTGGCTGCCAATACTTTGCGGCCGCGGCGGGATCACCGTAGGTGCCGTCTTCGATCGACGGCTGTGCGCCGGCCGGCTGCGTCGGCGTGGGATTGCTGGGGGCGCTGCTGACGATGGCCGACGACGCGTTCGCTCGCGGCGTCGAGGGCGGCGCAGGGCGGCACGATGAAACCAGGAACACACCGGCCACGCCGACGCACGCGGCGACCACCGCGGTGCGGGCCGTGGACGCCGTCGTGAAAGTGAACATGAGCGCTCGCGAAGTTCGACGAAGAAAAGCTTGGGAGCGTGCAAACGGTAACACTTCGGCGCGCCCTTATAGGCGAATAATGCCGCGCCGGTGACGCGGCGCTTACGTGCTCAATAATTCAAAGGTTTCGGCCGATATGAACCGCGAAATGACGCCTCAACATACAAAAAGCATGCGAAACAATTGCCCGTGACATCTGTCGATATTGGACGTCTGTCTGCAGGCGGCAGTGAACGCAACGCGATCACCTATCGCCCTTTTTGACTATCAGTGTGGGAGCAGGCGTTGCTTTTGCTCGTTGAATTCGTCCTCCGTGATGATTCCCGCGTCGCGCAGGGATGCCAGCTCGCGCAGCTCTGCGGCGATGCTGGTGATCGGGCCGCCCGCCGGAACCTGCGGTGCCGCCGTGCCATCCTGCGTCGCCTTTTGCGTTGCGGCCCTGAGTCGTTCGGCACGACCCGCGACACCCGCGCCTGTCGTACCGGCCATGGCGCGCCCGGCCATGCTCGCCGCGGCCATTTCCCCGAACAGGCTTCCGGAGCTGCTGGACGAGGCCTGCGCGGCGGCGCCGACGGTGGTGGAGGGCAAGGCCAGGGCGGCGGGCCGTACCGCGGGGGCGGCCGCCGCCCAGCCCGGGGGCACCGACAAACCGCCGACCATGTTCGCCTGGCCCAGGCTCGCCGTTGCGGCCGACCCGCCCGCGAGATTGGTGATCACGGGGAAGGGCGTGGGGGGCACGGGCGCAAACCCGGGCCAGGACTGGACCCCTGCCCAGCCGCTGACGATGTCATCGGTGTGGAAACCGGTCAGGGCGCCGGAAACGTCGTAGGGCAGCGCTACTACGGCGGCGGCGAGCCCCGCCGTCCCGACTTCTGGGTCGACGAACACCGCACTCAGGTCGGCGGCCAGGCCCAGCAGGTCGCGTCCACCGAAGCCAAAGTCCAGGGGGCTTGCAAGGTTGAGCAGCGCGTCGGGCGTCGCGTTGAAGGCCTGCTGGGTCGGCGAGAGGGCGCTCTGCACCTTTCCGGCCGAGGTGCCGGCGGCCTGGTTGAGGGCGGCCGCTTGCCGCACCGACCCGCCCGAATCAGTGCTCTCTTGCGGCGAGGCGAACGGTGTCAGCCTCGCCGCCGCAGCCGCCGACGCCGCGTAGCCGTACATGGCCCCGGCATCTTGGGCCCACATCTCCGAGTACTGCGCCTCGGTGGTGGCGATCGCCGGCGTATTCTGTCCCAAGATGTTCGTCGCGATCAGGGACATCAGCAGGCTGCGGTTGGCCGCGATGACGGGCGGCGGTACCGATTCCGCGAACGCCGCTTCGTAGGCGGCGGCCGCGGCTTTGGCCTGGCCGGCGGTCTGTTCAGCCTGCGCGGCGGCGGTCCGTGTCCAGGCCACGTACTGGGCGGCCGCGGCGGACATCGCCGCCGCCGATGGCCCCAGCCAGGGCCCGCCCGTCAACGCCGTGACCTCCGCCTGATACGAGTCCGCCGCGGAATGCAACGCGACGGCGAGCGCGTCCCAGGCCATCGCGGCGGCCAGCATCGGCGCCGCCCCCGGCCCGGTATACATCCGCCCGGAGTTGATTTCCGGAGGTAGTGCTGCGAAATCCATGAGTCGTCTCCTCCGGGCGGTTCAACGGTGGCCACAGTGTTAACGGATCGTTGCTGGCCGTAGTGGGATTGCCCAACGGACAGCAAACAAATCTCGATCCTTTTAAGTAGTACAGGTACCGCGATGACGGTTGACCGAGCCCTGCCCCCTAGCCGCGGAGCCTTCGCGGCAGACGCTCGAGCATGGGCGGTGACCAGGACTTCTACGACGTTGGGGTGTCCCAGAGCACCGATAAGTTACCTCCGTGTGGCGGCGAAACCCGTCAACCGCACCGGACGCGCCACGCCTGAGTCGCCCGGCACCGGCGGGGTCCGGGTCCGGCGGCCCGACCTGGCCGGTCTGCTTGGATCGATACCGTCACCGCGAGTTAGGTCGGAGTGAATGAAATTTGTGCTGGCAGCGTACGGGAGTCGGGGCGACGTCGAACCCTGCGCCGCCCTCGGCCGCGAGCTGTCGCGTCGGGGTCACGACGTGCGCATGGCGGTACCGCCCGACAGGCTCCCCTTTGTCGAATCCGCAGGTCTTGAGGCCGTCGCCTACGGGCATGACACGCGAGAGCAGATAGATGCGGCCATGAATTTCGTTCGCCGCGTGCAGGATCCGATCAGCGCGCTACCGCATGTCGCCGAGCGGGTCACCGAGGTGTGGGCGGAGAAAACCGCGGCGCTGAAGACACTGGCAGAGGGTGCCGACCTGCTGGTCGCCGGCATGAACGAGCAACGTCTTGCCGCCAACGTCGCGGAGTTTTACGGCATGCCGTTCGCCGCGGTGCACTTTTTCCCCGCGCGGGCGCTGGAACTCGGCGGAGTCCAGGCGCACATAACGAACGTCGCCGAAGGCGCGCAACGGGAGGCGCTTGGCTTACCCGAAGCCGCCCGATCGTCCACCCGACAAGTGTTGGAGATTCAGGCCTATGACGCGCTCGGTGTGCCCGAGCTGGCGGACGAATCGGCGGAATCAGGGCATCGACGGCCTTTCGTGGGGCCGCTGACCCTGGAAACGCCGACCGATATCGACAACGAGGTGTTGTCATGGATCGCCGAAGGACCGCCGCCCATCTACTTCGGCTTCGGCAGCACGCCGGTCACATCGCCTCCCGAGACGGTCGCAGTGATCAACGGGGCCTGCGAGCAGTTAGGCGAACGGGCGTTGATTTGCAGCGGCCCAAACGATTTCACCCACCTCGCGCGGGCCGGCCATACCGAGATCGTAGATGCGGTCAACCACGCGGCGATCTTTCCGGCATGCCGCGTGATTGTGCACCATGGGGGCGCCGGTACTACCGCCGCGGCCATGCGGGCCGGCGTTCCCATGTTGGTGCTCTGGCTCTGGCTCGATCAGCCAATCTGGGCATCCGCGGTAACCCAGCTGGGAGTGGGCATCGGCAGACCCTTTTCGGAATCGACCTACGATTCACTAGTCGCGGATCTGAGCTCCCTACTCGCCGGGGACCACGTCACTCGCGCCCGCGAGGTCGCCGCCCAGATGACCAAACCCGCCGAAAGCGTCGCCAGGGCCGCCGACCTCGTGGAAGACGCTGCCCGCACGGACTGATCGACGCGCAGGTCCGATCAGTGGTGCAAAGCGGCCGGGTCGTGTAGAAGGTTCTGGTGCAAGAACCACCCCCTGGCTCTTTCGACCCGTCCGTGCTTTACGAAGCGATGGTCAGGCGGTTGTATCGCCGTTCGTCGGCCGAAGGTCACATCAGGGTGCCGGCCGTACCGAGCCTGCTCGACGAGTACGTCCAGTTATGCGGCAACCTCTGTGCCACGCTGGGCGTCTGGCACACGCCCGAACAGTCGTCTGAGCTCAGGACCACGCTGGAGGCCGAGCTGTCGAAGGGTTTCAAGGCCTCTCCCCGTTCGGACATCGTCATCTCGTTTTACGCGCCGTTCGGGATAAGCGTGAACATCCGTGCCAAAGCCGAATGGCGGACACTCGATGCCGATTACGACGAGTGGGTGGCGGTCCGTCCGCCGCCCCTGTTCGGCACCGAGCCCGATGCGCGGGTGTTGGCGCTGGCCGCCGAAGCGGCCGACCCGACGGCTTGCCGCGTGCTCGATGTCGGAGCGGGGACCGGGCGCAACGCCCTGCCCCTGGCCCGCCGCGGCCACCCGGTGGACGCGGTCGAGATGGCGGCGAAGCTCGCCGGCGTCATGCGCTCGGAGGCAGAGAGCGAATCGCTGAGCGTGCACGTGATTCAGAGCGATGTCTTCACCGCGATGGAAACCGTCCAGGAGAAATACCAGCTGATGGTCCTCTCCGAGGTGGTGCCCGACTTCCGAACGACGCACGAGTTGCGGGGTGTCTTCGAGCTCGCCGCCGAATGCCTCGCTCCCGGCGGGCGTTTGGTGTTCAACGCCTTCTTGCCCCGCGAGGGCTACGTCCCCGACGACGCGGCGGTACAACTCGGTCAGCAGTGCAACACCATGATCTACACGCGCGACCAGATGACGACCGCGGCGGCCGGGCTACCCGTCGAGCTGGTTGCCGACGACTCCGCCTACGAATACGAGAAGGTCCACCTGCCCGAGGGTGCCTGGCCGCCCACGGCCTGGTTCGAGGGATGGGCCACTGGCCTCGACGTGTTCGACGTCGACCGCGACCACTCGCCGATCGAGTTGCACTGGCTCGTTTACCGAAAGGTGGACTGAGTCCAGCGCGTCGAACGTGTATGTACTGCGAGAATTTGGCGGAATTTTCGCGCTGAGTGCACGTTCGGTGCGGGATTCACGCGGTCAAATCGCGGGTGGCCGGCCCCTCCAGCAGGGTGCCGTCCGGGGCGAAGCGCGACCCGTGCAGCGGGCATTCCCACGCCTGGTCGGCGTCGTTCCAGTTCACGATTCCCCCCAGGTGGGGGCACACCGGCGACACCCGATGCTCGGTGCCGTTAACACGGCAGCGTGCCTCCAGGCGCCACGGCGGCCCGCTGACCACACCGCCCTCGTCTGCCCCGGGGCTGCGGCGACCGGTGCGCAGCAGCGGGGTGACCCAGCCCTTGGCCAGGTCGAAGCCCACCTCCAGGTTGGCCTGCATTGCGGTCGGGATGCCGGACAACTCGTGCGGGCTCCAGCTGGCGAACGCGCGTGCCCAGTCCATCCGCCCACCCAGGATGCGGCTGGACAGCGCCAACGCTGCGGCGGCGCCGTTCGTCATGCCCCACTTGTTGAATCCCGTTGCCACGAAAATGGTTTCGGTCCGGGGCAGGATGGGCCCGACGTAGGGCAGCTTGTCGATGGGCGTGTAATCCTGCGCCGACCAGAAATGCGTCTGCTCGGCACCCGGATAGTGCTTGCGGGTCCACGACGCCAGTTCCTCGAGCGCCTTCGACGGGCTCTTCTTGCGCCCCACGGTGTGGCCCGCCCCGCCCACGATCAGCCGCTCCCCGTCCGCGACGGGCGCGTAGCGCACGGAGCGGGTCGGCGAGTCGGTCGAGATCATCATCGGTCGCGTGATGTTGCCGGGGACCTTGAACGCCATGCAGTAGGACCGGCTCGGCTTGACGCGCGCGAAATATCCGCCGCGATCCAGGATCGGGATACCGGTGGCGAGGACCAGTTGCCCGGCTTGGAGCTCCACGTCGCGCTGGGTGGCGTCGTTGACGTGCACGCGCACGCGTTCGCCGCGGCTCGACACCCGCCGGACTCGCGTGTGCTCGACCAGCCGCCCGCCGCGGTCGAGCAGCTCGGTGGCCAGCGCGTCCAGGAACGGCATGGGATCGAACTGCGCCTGGTCGGGCAGCCGCACCCCGCCGTGATACGGGAACGGCACGCCGGCGTCGTCGTCCCAGACGGCGGGCAACCCCACCGCCTGGCAGGCCTTCAGCTCCAGGCGCGCGGACGGCACCCCTTTGGCGGACTGGGCATAGGTGTAGGCGTCCTCGCGCTGCACCGGTATGCCGTGCGACTCGCAGTATTCGACCACCCAGTCCTGGCCTTCGCGATTCCCGTCGACGTAGGCGCGGGCCAATTCCCTGCCATGCCTGGGCAGGATCTTCGACAAGTGGGTGCTCTGCAGCAGGCTGATCTTCGCGGTGGTGTTCCCGGTGGCGCAGGCTCCCACCGTGCGCGCTTCGAGCACCAGCACGTCCTTGCCGGCGCGAGCCAGCAGAACCGCGGTCATCAGCCCGGTGATGCCGGCGCCGACCACGATGACATCCGCCGGGCGGGAACCCTCGTCAAGCGTGCTTGCGGCCCAAGGCTGTTCGGCCCGATCGGCCAACCATAAAGACGTCACGCGTGGCCTAATACCCCGGCTGGACTCAGGGAAACACCGCCGCGGGCTGACGGACGCTGTCAGCCCCGCTTCAGCTGCGCTTTCGCCTCCTTGACTGATTCTCCCGCGGCGCGGCTGGCTTGCTTGGCCCGCTCGTAGTGCGCTTCGGCGCGTTCGAGTTCGCGCTCGGCGGTTCGCACAGCCGCGAGCGCCTCTTCACGGCGCTGCCGGGCCGCAGTGCGCTCCGCCCGGCGCTCCGAGAGCCTGGCCTCGGCGTCGGCCTGCTCGCGCTCGGCGGCTGTCACGGCCGCGGTCAGCTTCTCGAGCCGGCGCTGCACCGCCGCGGCGCGCGGGGGCTGCTTCGCCGGTTGTGGCCGCGACGGCACGGACCGCTCCTTCGCCTTCCCTGTCCGCGCAGCCGTTACGGGCGCCGCGGCGCCGAAGTCGGCGAAACCCGACCACTGCTCCGGTCTGGCCAACCGGCCGAGGCGCTCCCTCACCTCGGGGTCGGCGATGGCCGCTTGCAGCGTGCTGGTGATGTCGTCGCGCACCGCCGAGGATGGGTTGCTGACGTCGGCGGCCTGCAGTGCGGCTCGAGTGAGCTCGCCGACGAGCTGGTGCTGCTCGGCGGACAAGTCCCGGATACGAGCGCCGTCCATCGCGGCGTGCGCGGCGCGTAGTCGGTCACCCAAGTCGGTCAGGCGCCGTTTGGTGTCGGCGTCGCGCAGCGCGAGCCGGTTGACGATCCATGCCGCGGACGTCGGTTTGTTGGCCGCGGAAATCCGTTTGGCGCCGGCGTCGTCCCCCCGGCGCTTGGCCGCTGCGGCTAACTTGGTGCGCTGCGCCGTGAAATCCTTCGGCGGCGCCGCGTACAGACTGTCGAGTTCGTCGTCGGCCATGACGCCATAATCCCCGCCGTTGCGCCGGTCGGTTTAAAAACCGCACGTCCGTGGCACCTGATGGACAACATCGTCCTGCTGGGCAGCGATTCGACCCGGCAACCAACAGAACGCAAGGATCCGACAGCTCAATGATGTCCAAGACGAGTGACCGGTCCGTCCACCGGATCCTCGCGGATCGCAAGGCCCGCCGATTGCTGATTGCCGCGCTGGTGGTCGTCGCGGTGGTGGGCGCCATCGTCGTCGCGGCATCGCTGGACTGCTTCGGTGGTGGCTGCGGTCACCGCAGCTCCTCGCCGAAAACCTCCGGGCCGGCGCAAATCACGATCACGCCGGGGCCCGATGCGCGCGACGTCGACCCGCTCGCGCACGTGATGGTCAAGGCCGACGCGGGAACGCTGACCGATGTCCGCATGGTCAACGAGAGCGGCAAGTCAGTGCAGGGCGTCACGACACCGGATAACACCGTATGGAAGCCCACCGTCCCCCTGGGCTATGGCCGCACCTACACCCTGACGGTCACCAGCCGGGGCCCCAATGGCGTTGCGTCGACGCAAGTTTCGTCCTTTTCGACGCTGAAGCCGTCCAACCAGACCAAGGTCTCGTTCACCACCACGTCGGAGGCCGCCCTGAAAGACGGCGGGACCTACGGCGTCGGAATGGTGGTCGTGGCCCACTTCGACGAGCAGATCGCCGACCGCGCCGAAGCCGAGCGGCATCTGGCGGTGACCACCGATCCCAAGGTGGAGGGGTCGTGGTTCTGGGTCGACGACCAAACCGCCCACTGGCGGCCGGAGCACTACTACGCGCCGGGCACGACCGTCACCGCCGAGGCCAAGATCTACGGAATTGGCTTGGGCGGCGGACTGTTCGGGCAGGATGACACCAAGGTGTCCTTCCGGATCGGCGACGCGCACGTCTCGATCGCCGACGACGCCACCCATCAGGTCAGCGTCTTCAACAACGGAGCCTTGGTCCGCACCATGCCCACCTCGATGGGGATGGGGGGCACTGAAGACGTCGGCGGCAAGAAGATTTCGTTGTGGACGCCGTCCGGTGTCTACACCGTGCTCGACAAAGGCAACCCGGTCGTCATGGACTCCTCGACGTTCGGGCTGCCCAAGAACTCCCGTCTGGGCTACCGCGAAACGATCAACTACGCCACCAAGATCAGCACCGACGGCATCTATCTGCATGAGCTCGACGCCACGGTGTGGGCCCAGGGGCATCAGGACACCTCGCACGGATGCCTGAACCTCAACGCGGACAACGCGAAATGGTTCTACGACTTCTCCGTGCCGGGTGATGTGGTCGAGGTCCGCAACAGCGGCGGCCCGCCGTTGACACTGGCGCAGAACGGCGATTGGACGGTCAGCTGGGACGACTGGCGCAAAGGCAGCGCGCTGAAGCCGACCTGACACCAGCGTGACTTAGTTCATTCGTCACCGAGAGTTGTGCCCCACTTCACAGTAAACTCTTGACTCGTTCCAGATAAGTGCGTCATATTGGTGCAGTGTCCTCGACGGCCGATTACGCGGAGCGACTGCGGATGGCCGATCTCCGGGTGACCCGGCCCAGGGTCGCCGTGCTGGAGGCGGTGGACGCTCACCCGCATTCGGACACCGAGACGATCTTCTCGGCGGTGCGCGTAGGCCTGCCCGATGTTTCCCGCCAGGCCGTGTACGACGTCCTCAACGCGCTGAGCACGGTGGGTTTGGTCCGCCGGATCCAGCCTTCCGGGTCGGTCGCCCGCTATGAGTCGCGCGTCGGCGACAATCACCACCACGTCGTGTGCCGGTCTTGCGGCGTCATCGCCGACATCGACTGTGCGGTCGGCGAGGCGCCCTGCCTCACACCGTCCGACGACAACGACGTTCTGGATGGCTTCGTCTTGGACGAGGCCGAGGTCATCTATTGGGGCGTGTGCCCCGACTGTTCGACTGCAGGTTCCTAGACCGCAGCCCAATCACCCCTAAGAAAGGAATGCTGTGCCATCCGATATCTCCGAAGGTCGGCCGCCCCATGACGACAGCAAGACGGCTAGCACCAGCGAAAGCGAAAACCCCGCAATCGCCTCCCCCAAGCCGAAATCGAATGCGCCCCTGACGAACCGGGACTGGTGGCCCGACCAGGTCGACCCGTCGATGCTGCAGCCGCACAACCCCCGGTCCAACCCGCTGGGCGACGACTTCGACTACGCCGCCGAGTTCGCCAAGCTCGACGTCAACGCGCTCAAGGCCGACGTGATCTCGGTGATGACCACCTCGCAGGACTGGTGGCCCGCCGACTACGGCCACTACGGCGGCCTGTTCATCCGGATGAGCTGGCACGCTGCCGGCACCTACCGCATCTTCGACGGCAGGGGCGGCGGCGGCCAGGGCATGCAGCGGTTCGCCCCGCTCAACAGCTGGCCGGACAACGTGAGCCTGGACAAGGCCCGCCGGCTGCTGTGGCCGGTCAAGAAGAAGTACGGCAACAAGATCTCCTGGGCGGACCTGATCATCTTCGCCGGTAACTGCGCCCTGGAATCGATGGGATTCAAGACCTTCGGCTTCGCGTTCGGCCGCGAAGACGTCTTCGAGCCCGAGGAAACCCTCTGGGGCGAGGAGGACACCTGGCTGGGCACCGACAAGCGGTACTCCGGCAAGCGCGACCTCGCCGAGCCCTACGGAGCCACGACGATGGGTCTGATCTACGTCAATCCGGAAGGGCCCGAAGGCAAGCCGGACCCCATCGCCGCGGCGATCGACATCCGCGAGACGTTCGGCCGCATGGCGATGAACGACGAGGAGACCGCCGCGCTCATCGTCGGCGGGCACAGCTTCGGCAAGACGCACGGCGCCGGCAGTGGCGATCTGGTCGGACCCGAGCCCGAGGCCGCTCCGATCGAACAGCAGGGGCTGGGCTGGAAGAGCTCGTATGGCACCGGCGTTGGCAAGGACGCCATCACCAGCGGCCTGGAGGTGGTCTGGACGCCGACCCCGACCCAGTGGGACAACACCTTCCTGGAGACGCTGTACGGCTACGAGTGGGAGCTCACCAAGAGCCCCGGCGATGCCTGGCAGTTCGTCGCCAAGGACGGCGCCGGTGCCGGGACCATTCCCGACCCGTTCGGCGGGCCGGGTCGGGCGCCGACGATGCTGGTCACCGACATCTCGATGCGTGAGTCCCCGATTTATCGCGACATCACGCGGCGCTGGCTGGACCACCCCGAGGAGCTGACCGAGGCGTTCGCCAAGGCCTGGTACAAGCTGCTGCACCGCGACATGGGACCGATCAGCCGCTACCTCGGGCCGTGGATTCCCGAGCCGCAGCTCTGGCAGGACCCGGTTCCGGCCGTCGACCACGAGCTGGTCGACGAAAAGGACGTCGCGGAGCTGAAGAGCAAGGTCCTCGGGGCGGGCCTGTCGGTTCCCCAGCTGGTCAAGGCGGCCTGGTCGGCGGCCGGGAGCTACCGCAACACCGACAAGCGCGGTGGCGCCAACGGGGCGCGGCTGCGGCTGGAGCCGCAACGGAACTGGGAGTGCAACGAGCCCTCCGAGCTCGACAAGGTGTTGCCCGTGCTGGAGAAGATCCAGCGGGACTTCAACGGCTCGGCTTCTTCCGGTGACAAGGGTGGCAAGAAGATTTCGCTGGCCGACCTGATCGTGCTGGCGGGCTCCGCGGCGGTCGAGAAGGCGGCGAAGGACGCCGGCTACGAGATCTCGGTGCACTTCGCGCCGGGGCGCACCGACGCCTCCCAGGAGAACACGGATGTGGAGTCGTTCGCGGTGCTCGAACCGCGGGCCGACGGCTTCCGCAACTACATCCGGCCCGGGGAGAAGGCTCCCCTGGAGCACCTGCTGATGGAGCGGGCATACCTACTCGGTGTGACCGCCCCGGAGACGACGGTGCTCGTCGGCGGCCTGCGTGCGCTCGGCGCCAATCACGGCGGCACCAAGCACGGGGTGTTCACCGACCGGCCCGGCGCGTTGACCAACGACTTCTTCGTCAACCTGCTCGACATGGGTACCGAGTGGAAGCCGTCGGAGACCGCGGAAAACGTCTACGAGGGCCGAGACCGGGCCTCGGGCGCGATCAAGTGGACCGCGACCGCGAATGACCTTGTGTTCGGGGCGAACTCGGTGCTGCGCGGATTGGCCGAGGTCTACGCCCAGGACGACAGCCACGGAAAGTTCGTGGAGGATTTCGTCGCGGCCTGGGTCAAGGTCATGAACAACGACCGGTTCGATCTGAAGTAACACCCGGATACCAAGCGGCGCCCCGCGGGCCATGGGCTCGCGGGGCGCCGTGCCTTAGGTCAGCGAGCGCGATCGTTCCCGCGACACATAACCTATGCAGACGACACGCCGCAAACTCGTTTATGTCTCGTGACGTCAACGGGGCTCAGCGCGCGAAATCCCACTGGCCGAAGTCGGGCGCCAGGACCTCGTCGATGTCCACGTTGATCCCGCCAAGCAGCGGGCTGGGGTTGCTCGGGCTGTTGACCACGGACTGGTAGAGCACAGCCGCGGGTTCGCGCTGTCCATGCGACCACGACTTCGTCTGCCACGCCCAGCGGTGCCCGGGCGTGGTCGAGTTTCCAATGACGCCGTCGCGGATCGCCCAGCCGCACGCGCCGGCATGGCCGTAGATGCCGGTGCGGCCCACGCCCAGGACCGAGTTGATTCCCCGAAACCATTGCACGGCAACGCTATTCCAGACGTTGACGTCGATGTCGTCGTCGATGCTGAAAAAGATCGGGGCCGAGCCTGGACCTCCGGCCGCGGCGTGCAGCCGCGAGGCGGTCTGCGCATCGGCCACGCCGCCGTCGTAGCCGCGCGTGCAGTCCGACGGGTCGGGCCACCCGGGTTTGCCGTATTGGAAGTTACTGACGATCTGGAGGCCCGCCGCGCGCAGCGAGTCCGCGTACTCGCGGGTGATGGGCTTTGCCTCGAAATTGGCCCCCGGGCGTGACTCCGACACATAATTCACCACCCCGCCATAGCCCGCCGATTTGATCTCGTCCGGGGCAATCCTGCGTTCGGCGAAATCGATCAGCCGCATGTCGGCGGCGAATGCCTTTGGATCCGCGGAGTGGGTGGCCAGCGTTCCGAGGCCGAGTAAAGCCGGCGCCGCGGCAAATTTCAGGACGTCGCGCCTCGACACCCATCGCCGCGCGCCGCGTCCGCCTGCTGCAGCCGAATCCTGCACCGCGCGATGGTAACAAACAGCGCCCGACCTGGACGAACCGCGCCGCGGGTGCACCGGCTGACCCCGGGCACGTTGACGAGGCCCTCGGCCGCCGACCCGACCGCCCGGGCTCGCCCCGCCATGGCGTAGGCGCTCTGCTCCCGCAGCGCCCGCACCTGCTCGTCACCCGCGGCTGGGTATAGCGGCAAATACCCGTGCCCCGCCGGGGCCGGCCGAAGGGTTCAATCCGGTTCGGGGCCGAGTGGCATGATCTTTGGGTGCCGGATTTCCGTCAGACCATTTACCCGGGACCCGGTGACGCCCGACCTCGTTGCGCTCGATTAGGTGATCGAACTATAGTCTGGACACATGTCCAGTTTGCTGTCACGGGGTTCGGGAGCCCGTTGACCGCGATGGATTCGGCGCCATTCCGCGGTCATTCACCAGCAAAGAAGAGTTGAGTATGCGAATTGCCCTGCTGTCCTACCGTAGTAAAACCCATTGCGGCGGACAGGGCGTCTACGTGCGCCATCTCAGCCACGGTCTGGTGGAACTGGGTCATGACGTCGAGGTGTTCTCCGGCCAGCCCTACCCTGACCTGCTCGACCCGCGGGTGCGGCTGACCAAGGTGCCGAGCCTCGACCTCTACCGCGAACCCGACCCCTTCCGCGTCCCGCGGCCCAGCGAGATTCGCGACTCGATCGACCTGTTGGAACTGCTCACCACGTGGACGGCTGGTTTTCCGGAACCGCGGACATTCACCATGCGCGCCGCCCGGTTGCTGGCGGACCGGACGGCCGACTTCGACGTCGTCCACGACAACCAGAGCCTGGGCACCGGTCTGCTCACCATCGCGGGCGCGGGACTGCCTGTGGTGGCCACCGTGCACCATCCCATCACCCGTGACCGGGTGCTTGACCTGGCGGCCGCGCGATGGTGGCGAAAACCGTTGGTGCAGCGCTGGTATGGATTCCTGGCGATGCAGCAGCAGGTGGCGCGCCAGATCCCGGACCTGCTGACGGTTTCGTCGTCGTCGGCCGCCGACATCGTGAGCGACTTCGGGGTCTCGCCGGACCAGCTGCACGTGGTGCCGCTGGGCGTGAACACCGAACTGTTCAAGCCGGGATCCGTTCCCCGGCAACCCGGGCGGGTCATCGCGATCGCCAGTGCCGACACGCCGCTGAAGGGTGTGCGCACCCTGCTGCATGCGGTCGCCCGGTTGCGTACGAGCAGGGACCTCGAGCTGCGGCTCGTCGCCAAGGTGGAACCCAACGGCCCCACCCACAAACTGATCGCCGAGCTCGGCATCTCCGACATGGTCCACATCACCAGCGGGCTTTCCGACGCCGAGCTGGCCGCGTTGTTCGCCTCGGCCGAAGTCGCCTGCATTCCCTCGCTCTACGAAGGGTTTTCGCTACCGGCGGTGGAGGCGATGGCGAGCGGCACTCCGATCGTCGCGAGTCGGGTCGGTGCGCTCCCCGAAGTCCTCGGCACCGACGGCGCGTGCGCCGAGCTGGTACCGCCCGCCGACGTCGACGCGCTCACCCGCGCGCTCGGAGACCTGCTGGACTCGCCGGAGAAGCGACGGAGCCTGGGCAAGGCGGGACGAACCCGCGCAGTCAACGTGTTCAGCTGGGAAGCCGTGGCCGCCCAAACCGTGCGGGTGTATGAGCGGGCGATCGCACGCAACGCCGCCTCGGCCACTCCCGAAGGGGAAACGCAATGCTGACAGTCGATTTCGACCGGCTACGGGTGGGACCGGCGACGAAGGTCATCGACGTCGGCTGCGGAGCCGGCCGGCATGCGTTCGAAGCGTACCGGCGCGGCGCCGACGTGGTCGCGTTCGATCGCGATGAGAGCGAATTGCGTTCGGTGGAAACCATTTTGCGCGCGATGGCCGAGGGCGGTGAGGCGCCTGCCGGCGCGTCGGCGAAGGTGGTCCTGGGTGACGCCCTGAAGTTGCCGTACGCCGATGAGACATTCGACTGCGTGATCGCGTCCGAAATCCTGGAGCACATACCGCACGACGACGCCGCCATCGCCGAATTGATCAGGGTGCTCAAGGTCGGCGGCACTCTGGCGGTCAGCGTGCCACGCTGGCTTCCGGAGCGGGTGTGTTGGCTATTGTCCGACGAATACCACAGCAACGAGGGCGGCCACGTGCGCATCTACCGGGCCAGCGATTTGCGCGCCAAGATCTCGGATGGCGGAATGCAATTGACGCATTCCCACCACGCGCACGCACTGCACTCCCCCTTCTGGTGGTTGAAATGCGCTGTGGGTGTGTCGAACACCGATCACCGAGCCGTGTCGGCGTATCACCAACTCCTGGTATGGGACCTGATGCAACGGCCGAAGATCACGCAGCTGACGGAATCGCTGCTCAATCCGCTGGTCGGCAAGAGCGTGGCGATGTATTTCGTCAAACAACCGCCGGCCGAAAGCGAAGCGACGGTGGGATATTCAGTTGCGTCGGTCTAACCCACCATCGGTCCCGGGCGTCCTTACCCCCGAGCAATGCCGTCAAACCGCGCGTTCAATCGCGGCCATGCAGGAGCCCACCGGGGCCATCCCCTGGTCTGAGGGGGGCCACACCGATCCATGGGATCACGTGGAGTGCGCGATGGCGCTCACCGCCGCCGGACTGCTGGAACCGGCGCGCGCCGCGTTCGAATGGAGCCGCCGCACGCAGCGGCCGGACGGCTCCTGGCCCATCCAGCTCCGCGCGGGCGTCGTCGAAGATGCCAACAGCGACAGCAACTTCTGCGCCTACATCGCCACCGGCGTCTGGCATCACGTGCTCGTCACCGGCGACCGGCGCTTCGCCGCTCAGATGTGGCCGGTCGTGCACAAGGCGATCGACTTCGTCATCGACTTGCAGGTCGGCTATGGCGAGATCTGTTGGGCCCGCGGTGAAGGCGGTCCCTTGGAGGAAGCGCTGCTGACCGGTTGCGCGAGCGTGTTTCACAGCATGCGGTGCGCCTTGGCGCTGGCGGCCCTGGTCGGCGAGCCTCAGCCGGAGTGGGAACTGGCGCTGGGCCGACTCGGGCACGCGATAGCCGCGCACCCCGAGGCCTTCACCGAAAAGGACCGCTACTCGATGGACTGGTACTACCCCATTCTTGGTAGCGCGCTGCGGGGGCCAGCGGCGTCCGCGCGAATTCAACAGCGTTGGGACGACTTCGTGGTCGGCGGACTGGGCATCCGCTGTGTGGTGGACCGGCCCTGGGTAACCGGCGCCGAGACATGCGAGCTGGTGATGGCGCTGGACGCCATCGGTCAGCGGTCCGCCGCCAATCGACAGTTCGGCGCCATGCAGCATCTCCGCGAGGAGGACGGCTCTTACTGGACGGGTTTGGTGTTCGCGGACGGGAAACGCTGGCCCGAGGAGCGCACCACCTGGACGGGAGCGGCGATGATCCTCGCCGCGGACGCGCTGTCGAACAGCACTGCGGGCGCCGGGATTTTCCGTGCCGAGGGATTGCCGATGGGTCTGCAGAACGACTTCGACTGCGAATGCGTCGCTACAGGATCCGGCTGGTGACGTGAGTCCGGCTAGATCTGCTCGCCCGGCTGACCGCTGACACGTTCCAGGACCCTCAGCGATCCGGTAGCCGATACCTCTCGGAACTGGCCGGAATCGATTGCGCGACGGTAGATGTAGTAAGGGGGCCGTCCGCCGTCCCTGGGGTCCGGGAAGACGTCGTGGATGGCCAGCGCGCCGCCGACGGCCACCCACTTCGCCCATCCGTCGAAGTCCTGGTTCGCGGCGGCCTCACTGTGGCCGCCGTCGATGAACAAAAACCGCAGCGGCGATCGCCACCCGGAGGCCACGATCGGCGACTTACCCACGACAGCGACGACGTGGTCGTCCAGCCCCGCCGCATCGAGCGTGCGACGGAATGTCGGCAGGGTGTCGAACAATCCCGTGACCTCGTCAACCAGCGAGGCATCGTGGTACTCCCAGCCGGCCTGGTGCTCCTCGGAGCCGTGGTGGTGGTCGATCGTGTAGAGCACGCCCGCGGTTTGTTGGGCCGCGGCGCCGAGCAACAGGGTGGATTTGCCGCAATACGTGCCGATCTCGACGGCGACGCCGCCCTCGAGATACCGCAGCGCGGCGTCGTAGAGCGCCCGTCCCTCGTCGGCGGGCAGGAACCCTTGCACCTGTTCGGCCAGCGCGAACAAGCGCTCGGGCGCACTCGCGTCGACGTGACTCATCAGCTGAACCTATCGTTCGCGCCACCGGCGCCCCCACGGTGGTCGAGGTGGCCGCCGCGCGACCGGACTGAGGCCGCTTTGCCTAAGCCCAGCGGCCGGGCCGGGACCGCTTTACCATCATGCTGTGCTTGCCCGCAGACTCTGTGACATCGGCCTGGTGGCGGTCCTCATCGTGGCCGCGGCGGCGTTGCCCGCTGCGCTCCCGTCGTCCGCAATTCCCAACGCCGCGGCCGCGAACTGCCCACAGGTGCAGGTGGTCTTCGCCCGCGGCCGGATGGAGTCGCCGGGACCGGGAGCGCTGGGCAACGCGTTCATCAGCTCGCTGCGATCCAAGGTCAACAAGAACATCGGCGTCTATGCCGTGAATTACCCCGCCGACACCGAGGTTGCTCAGGGTGCCAACGACATGAGCCACCACGTTGGGGACATGATCAACAATTGCCCGAACACCCGGCTGGTGCTCGGCGGCTACTCGCTCGGCGCGGCGGTGACCGACGTGGTCCTCGCGGCGCCCATCAGCGCATTCGGCTTCGACAGCCCCCTGCCGCCGGGCGCCGACCAGCACATCGCTGCCGTGGCCCTCTTCGGCAACGGCAGCCAGTGGGTCGGTCCGATCGCGAACTTCAACCCGACCTACAACGACCGGACCATCGAGTTGTGCCACGGCGCGGATCCCATCTGTAACCCCGCCGACCCGAACACCTGGAAGGCGAACTGGCCGCAACACCTCGCCGGTGCGTATATCGATGCGGGCATGGCCAACCAGGCGGCCGACTTCGTCGCCGGCAAGCTCTGATCGATCCGGCGCGCCGGATCGATCGCCGCCTCGCACGCCCGCGGGTGATGACGCACGACGAGCACGACGGCGATCAGCACGATGATGCCCTGGATGGTGCCGCCGACCGTGATCGACGGCGGCGATGCCGCCATTCCGCGCCGAAAATGATCGATCGCGTGCAGGGCGTAAGCGGCGGCGAACCCGATCATCGCCGTGGTGAGCGGGCGGTGCGCGGTACTCGAAAACCAATTATTCGACATCGCTTCTCCCAATCGACTTCTACTACTCACGGTAGTAAACGATGGGAATGATGTACACGGGCGCAATCCGAAAATCTCGGGGCACGACCGTGGCTCTCATGCGACGGCTCCGCTCGGCGGCGGCGCATTGCCCCGAAGAGATGGACGGAGTTATCAGAATGATTTTTCGGCTCGATTAACGCGTGCGAGCAAGCCCACGCCCTGGACGCCTTTGGCGCAATTTGCGCACGGAAAGGTTCAGGCCGGGGTGTTGGTGTTGGAGTAGAGCTTGAAGTCGCGGATCAGCGGAATGACGTCGCCACCGGCCACCGCGGCACGCTGGCTGGCGCGGAAAGCGGGATGACGGCGCATCGCCTCACGGCGTTCGCGTTCCTGGCGCCGAGCCGCAGCCCATACCGGGTGGGACTGAAGGGAAATAACCGTCGCTCCCGTTGAATTTGCCACGATCGTTAACTCCTCCCAGTGCAACCCGCAAATGCTACGCCTTGTGGTTATCGGCTTGTGATCTCAGGATGCCCGACCGATCCTGAGACCAAACCATCCACGAAGTTGAGAATTAGCCATGAATTTCGACTAATCCTTCAGCCGCTACCGCGCCGCCGTCCGTGCTGGCCCGCCGGCGATTCGAAACGTTAGCGGCGAGCACCGACAGATTTCGGAGTTCGGTCGGGACGGCGGTGGCTGCTATCGTCCCCGCGTATGCCCAAGATGGACCGCCGCCGCATGATGTTGACGACCGGGATCGGCGTGCTGGCAGCCGCGCTGCCTGCGCCGGAGGCCCTGGCCCGCCCGGGTCGTACACCCGCTCCCGCCGCTCCCAGCGGCCAAACCGGCACCTACATTTTTCACGACGAATTCGACGGACCCGCCGGCTCGGCACCGGATTCGTCGAGGTGGACGGTGGCGAAGGCCCGGGAGACCATCAAGGATCCGACGTATTGGGAGCTGCCCGAGCACATCGGGCAGTACCGCGACGATCGTCGCAACGTCTTCCTCGACGGCAACTCCAACCTGGTTCTCCGCGCCGCCAAGGACGGCCCCACCTACTACAGCGGCAAAGTCCAAAGCCTCTGGCGCGGTGGCGTCGGCCATACCTGGGAAACCCGGATCAAGCTCAACTGCCTGACGGCCGGCGCCTGGCCGGCCTACTGGCTGGGTAACGATGACCAGGGCGAGATCGACGTGATGGAGTGGTACGGCAACGGCAGTTGGCCCTCGGCCACCACCGTGCACGCGAAAGCCAACGGCGGCGAATGGAAGACCCACAACATTGCGATGGACAGCGCCTGGCACACCTGGCGCACGCAGTGGGACGAGGCCGGCATCCGGTTCTGGAAGGACTACTCCGACGGGGCCCAGCCCTATTTCGACGTGCCGGCGAGCTCACTGCCGGATTGGCCGTTCAACGGGCCGGGCTACGCGGTCTACCCGGTGTTCAATCTGGCGGTCGCAGGTTCCGGCGGCGGCGATCCAGGACCGGGCACCTATCCCGCCGACATGCTCGTCGACTGGATCCGCGTCTGGTAGGCGGGCTCAGTGGGTGAGCAGGGCGACCGCACTCGATGATTTGCCGCCCGGACGGCGCAAATCCGGCCGAGGCAGCCAGGCAAGCGGACGCATCCAGATCGGTAGGCGATGCAATCGGTGGGCGGCCACCAGTACCGACTCAGCCTCGACGGTCTGCCAACCAAGGTCTTCGAAAAAGGCCAGGCCGTTGTCGGGTGCGAATTTGAACGGCGCGTTTTCCGAGATGCCGGCGACGTTCTTGTTGATCCGCTTCTTCAGGCCCGGAAAGGCGAAATCGAGCATCCACCACGCGACCTCGGGGCGCTTGATCGCGTCTGAAAGCCCGACGACGGCGGTGGGCTCGAGGTACATCGACAGACCCTCGGTCAGCACGAAGGCCTTCGTCGCACCATCCAACGCGTCGTTGAAGAACGTGTCTCGGGCGCGCGGGTCGGCGAGGTCAACCGCTATGCGGTGGAGCCGGCAGCGCGGGGTCTGATCGCCGAGTACCTGCGTCTTTTCCTCGAGCAACTTGGGCAGATCGGCCTCGATCCAGGTGAGATCGGGTGGGAGGTCTAAGCGATAGGGCCGGGTGTCCAGACCGGCGGCCAGATTCAGCACCCGGTCGCAGCCGTTCGCGAGCGCGTCGGCAATGGCGTCGTCGATGAGCTTGGTGCGCGCGACCAACCAAAAACCGCTGCGATCGGTCCAGCGAACGTTGTCGACGATCGCGCGGCCGTGTTCACCGGCGAGGCGCTCCGCGAGCGGGTCGCTGAACAGCGCGTCGGGGCGGGCCGATTCCGTTGCCCGATGCAACGCCGTCCACCGGGCCGTATCGGAAACATGGGTGATCGTTTGGCCTGGGCGTGACATACGTTGCGTTATAGCAGCCCCGCTGCCGCTCTACTGACCGGCCCTGCCACCGGCGAGCCACGCTTCCGTCACCCCGCGGGTCTGGGGCGGTGGGTAGCCGGTGTCCGGTCGGCCGATTTGGCCGACCTTGACCGTCCACGCCGACGTTGAGCGGTCGATGCAACTCCCGGCGCCCTGGCTGGGCAACCACAGCACCGCGGTATTGCCGCCGCCGGCCGGGCCGCACCCGTAGACCGGGACATACCCGTCGGCGCGCCCGCTCCAGGCGCCGCCGTTGCGGAAAAGGCAATGCGTACCGTCGTCGAGGGTCAGCGCGAACGGGTCCGGCATAGCGGTCGGGTGCACCGGCGGCAGCGGACCGTCGTAGTTCACCCGATGCAGGCGCCGGTCCCACGGATCGTCCACGCACAGTAGCGATCCCGGGGTCGACGGCCAGCACGTGCCGGCGCCGGCCGCGGTCGGCGAGCAGTAGTACACGTTGTCGGCCACCGCCGACGGTGACGGCGTGCTGCAGTCGCTGGCTTGGCCGACGTTGCCCGGTCCGGACGCCACGTGGTAACCGTTAATCGGTTGGCCGTCGGGCCCGACCGCCACGACGGTGAGCTGCTGGGTGGGAGGCGGGTCCGCGGCGGCCGACCCGGGCAGCGAAAGGGCGGCCATCATCAGGACGGCGACGGGGACTACGACGAATCGCGACAGTGCCTTCATCGAGCAAAACCTTCCGCTCGGCCCCCATGATTGAAGGGTACGGTGCGCATATGCCCCATCGAAACCGTCGCTTCCTGCTTCGCGAACGACCTACCGGCCGCATCGGTCCGGGCACTTTCGAACTCAGCGAAGAGCCGATCCCCGAGCTCGACGACGGTGAGGCGCTGGTGCGAGTGGATTGGATCTCGCTGGACCCGACGAACCGTATGTGGATCAACGACACCCCGTCGTACCTACCGGGCGGGCTCGGTGAGGTCGTCGCATCCAAGAGTTCGACATACGCGGTCGGCCAGAAGGTGCAAGGCCTCCTCGGCTGGCAGGAGTACGCGGTCCTCTCGGACACCGCGATGGTGAACCCGGTCGACGTCGCGGAGGGCATCTCGCCGAGCGCCTACCTGGGTGCGCTCGGGATGACCGGGCTCACCGCGTGGATCGGGATCCGCGACATCGGCAAGCCGCGGCCGGGCGAGACGGTCGTCGTCTCCGCGGCGGCGGGCGCGGTCGGGTCGGTCGCCGGCCAACTCGCCAAGGCCGCCGGCGCTCGCGTCGTCGGGATCGCCGGTGGGCCCGAGAAGTGCGCGCTGCTCACCGACCAGCTCGGCTTCGACGCGGCCGTCGACCACCGCGCCGACGACTGGGCCGCCCAGCTGGCGGCGGCGACGCCCAAGGGCATCGACGTCGACTTCGAAAACGTCGGTGGCGACCTGATGGACGCGATTTTCACGCGCCTCAACATCGGCGCCCGCGTCGCGCTCTGCGGCCTGATCTCCGGCTACAACGCGGCCGATCCCCCGCCTGGCCCGCGCGCATTCGGCAATCTGCTCATTCAACGCGCCACGTTGCAGGGTTTCATCGTGCTCGATCACTTCGGGCGCGCGCCGGAAGCGATGACTGAAATCGCGGGCCTCATCGAGGCCGGAAAGCTCACGCCGCTCGAGACCGTCGTCGAGGGCTTCGAGCAGCTGCCGACGGCGATCAATATGCTCTTCGACGGCAAGAACGTCGGCAAGCTGGTGGTCAAGGTCGGCTGATCTCAGCCGAATTCGAGTAGGGCGAAGACGCCGCGATAAGGCTTCGCGGGCGGGAAGCGCCAGAACGCGGGGTATAGCCTCCCGAAGAAGAAGCCCCGCCCCGCGGGCATCGGTACATCGTGCACAGCACGGATCCCGGGCACGTTTTCCGCGAGCTTCGCCAGTTGACGCACCGAGAGGCTGAACGGCATCGGCGGTACCCGGTAGCGCTTGGACGATCGCAGCCCCCTTCGCGCGACCTTCTTGACGATCGTCGGCGGCAGGTCGAAGAACATCCGGCCGCCGGGAAACCGCTTGGCGCACTGGCTGATCAGTCCCAGCGCCTCGTTGGGCTGTAGGTACATCAGCAGCCCTTCGGCGGTGATGAACACGCCGTTGCCGGTGTCGACCTTGTCCATCCAGCTGTAGTCGAGGGCGGACTGCGCGAGATGAGTGATCCGCGTGGATTGCGGCAGCAGCCGCTGCCGAAGGTCGATGACCTGAGGCAAATCCACCGAAAGCCAACTGAATTGCGCGCCGGGTAGGGCACGGTCCAAGCGCCAGAAGGACGTCTGAAAACCTTCGGCAAGCGCGACTACGGTCGCCCTCGGATGCGTGGTCAGGTATTCGATCGCGCACCGGTCGACGGCCAACGAACGCAGCGCCATCTCCTGGCCCCTGCGCCCGAACTTCTCGAAGTCGAAGTCGAAGGAATCCACCAGCCTGATGGCCATCGGATCGTCGATGATCGGGTCAGGGCGCCCGGCCTGATATGCCCTGCCGTAGAGGGTCAGCAGCGCCGTTTCCGAAACACCGGTCAGCAGCCCGGCATCCACTTTCTGGTTGTCTCGATTCGTCATCACGCCAAACCGTAACCGGCTCAGCGCCGAATGTAGCTGCCCACGCGCCGTTGCACGCCGGGCGGCTAGGCCGGTGCGGAAGACGGATCGATCGGAATCGCGATCTCGTTGCGACGCCGCATCGGCAGCGTCCAGGGCGGATCGTAGAACCAGGCCTCGGCCTCTCCCGTGGTCTTGATTCCGTTGTCCCGCAACGTTTTCACGAGCTCATCGGTGCGAGACGCCACCGCCTTGGGGCTGCGGTCACCGCTGAATCGCAGCACGGCTATGGTCGCGGGCGGCACGGTGACGAGGCGGACTTGATCATCTTTGGGCGCGGGAAGGGTCTCCATCGTCCACTTCTCGGGCATGAAAAACCGGATCACCCAGCCACTCTCGGCGCCGGCGGACTGGACGACGGGCGCTGTCATCGCGATCTGCTGGCCACGACGGCCCGGCTGCTGGCTGACGGGTGCCGTCATCGAGATCGATTCGTTACCCCGATTGCCGCCGAATATGTACCCCGCCAGTCGTCGGAACCCCACGTCACGAGCGCGGTTTTCATCGGCGTCGACTGTCGTCTCGGCGGCAATCCGCGGACCGTAGCGGCGTATCTCGACGGTGCCGGTGAGCGGATGGCGCGTGTACTTCGGCTCCTCGAGGCCAACGCGAATCCCGCCCACCGCCAGGACCGATTCGGCGACCTGCTCGGCGAGCTTGATCGGGTTCATCATCAGGACCATTTGACCCACCAGGCCCTGGTGACGCAAGTGAGGTCACTCCCCAACGACGGTGTCACCCGGCCCTTGTCTTTCTTCGTGGGTGAGGGTAACGCGCGTCCACCCCGGTGTGGCGGGTTGGGATCGGTAGCCGATCCGGGGGTCTGTACTTGGCCCAACGACGACGCCAGTCCGGCGGCGCCCCACGAAAGGAAGTCAGAAATGAAGATCGTCCCGGCCAGCATGGAAGAGCAGATCAATCGGGTGGACCGGCAACGCAGCCTGTACATCGGGCTCAGCGCCGGCGCCGTGGCGCTGTGGAGCGCCTTCCGGCTGATCTGGGCCCTCTACATCGGGATGACATTCGGCTGGTTCTTGGGGTCGATGGTCTTCCAGTTGGTGCTGTGGGGCGTGATCGGTGCGGTCTCGGCGGTTGCGGCCGCCGGGTTCCTGACCCGCTACGCCAAGAGATCTTGAGTCGTCCATAGGGCAACGCGAAGTTCCGGACCTCATGGAGGTTCGGAACTCTTGCGTTCGAGGGCTAGAGCTGGGCCCAGACCGACTTCGTCTTCAGGTAGGCCTCGATGCCCTCGCGCCCGAACTCGTGACCCCAGCCGGACTGCTTGTAACCGCCGAACGGTACGTCGTGGTCGAACACCAACTGGCAGTTCACCTGGACGCTGCCGGCCTGCAGCCGCTTGACGATTCGGTGGGCGCGGCCGAGGTTTTCCGTCCAGGCCGTGGCCGCCAGGCCGTAGGTGGTGTCGTTGGCCATGGCCACGGCCTCGTCCTCGTCGTCGAACGGCAGGACGCTGACCACCGGTCCGAAGATCTCCTGCTGATACAGCCGCATGCCGGGGTCGACGTTGGTCAGCACCGTCGGGTGCACGAAGTAGCCCTTGCGGTCCAGGCGGTAGCCGCCGGTCACCACTTCGACACCGTCACTCTTGCCCTCGTCGATAAAACCCATGACGCGGGTCAGCTGCTTCTGGCTGATCAGCGGTCCGCTGACGCAGCCCTCTTCGCTGGGCGCGCCCAGCTTGAACGTGTCAGCCATCAGCGCAATGCCTTCCACCACGCGGTCGTACACCCCACGCTGCACGAAAATCCTTGAGCCACATACGCATCCCTGCCCGGAGTGTACGAAGATGCCCAACGACGCCATCATGATCGCCTTGTCCAGGTCGGCGTCGTCAAAGATCAGCACCGGCGACTTACCGCCGAGTTCGAGCATGACCTTCTTCAGGTTGCCGGCCGAGGCCCGCACGATCTCCTTGCCGACCTCGGTCGACCCGGTGAAGGCGACCTTCTCGACGTCGGGATGCGCGGTGATCGCCGCACCGGCGGTGTGCCCGTAACCGGTCAGCAGGTTGACCACTCCCTCGGGGACGCCGGCGTCGTGAATCAGCCTGTCCAGCAACAGCGCCGACAGCGGGGTCTCCTCGGCGGGTTTGACGAGCATGCTGCACCCGGCCGCCAGCGCGGGCGCCAGCTTTGCGCTGGCATTGAAGATCGGGCCGTTCCACGGGAAGATCAGCCCCACCACCCCGAAGGGCTCCTTGAGGGTGTAGGCGTGCATGTTGACGAAGGCGTCCGTGGCGATGCCGTCCGTCTTCACGTCGTACGCGACCCCGTTGAGTTTGGAACACCAGCCCGCGTAGTAGCGGAAGAATTCCGAGCAGGTCGACATCTGCAACTGAGCTTGCATCAACGGCATGCCGGTGTTGAGCGAGTCGAGTTGGGCGAACTCTCCGGCATGCTCGTCGATCGAATCCGCGATGCGCCACATGATCTTGGCGCGCTCGCGGCCCGGCAGCTGGGACCAGACGCCCGACTCGAAGGAAGCCCTCGCCCGCGCGGCGGCATCGTCGACCGCCGCTTCCCCGCAGTCGGTGAACTCGATGATCGTCTCCTCCGTGGCGGGGTCGATGACCGCGATGACCTCGCCCGTTCCCGGGCGCTTTCGGAGGTCGTCCAATACCGTCTGCAGCGTCATCCGATCCCTTCCGTATCGCGGGGCCGTTCGGCCGGCGCACAATGCTGAGCACTTGCTTAGCATTGTGTGTGCGACGCGGTCAAGGCCGCGTTCACGGATCAGGCCGCGGCGCCGGGCCGCGAAAACGGTTGGTATCGACTACCTAGCGCAGCACTCAGCGCAGTTCTTGGATGCGGATCAGGTTGCCCGCGGGATCGCGGACCGCGCAGTCCCGCAGTCCGTACGGTTGTTCTGTCGGCTCCTGGACGATGTCGACGTCGCCGGCCTGCAGCTGCTCGAAGGTGCGGTCGAGGTCCTTGGTCGCCAACAGCAACGTGGCGTAGCTGCCCTTGGCCATCATCTCGGCGATGGTGCGCCGCTCGTCTTCGGTGATGCCCGGGTTGGCGGCCGGCGGATTCAGGACGATCGACGTGTCGGGCTGGTTAGGGGGTCCCACGGTGATCCACCGCATCTTGCCCTTTCCGACGTCGAGGCGGACTTCGAAGCCGAGGGTGTCGCGGTAGAAGGCGAGCGAGGATTCCGGGTCGTCGTGTGGCAGGAAGCTCGAGTGAATCGTGATGTCCATGGCGTCAGGCTAAGCGCGGGACGGTGTCCGATGCTTCTCGATTCCTGATCGGTCTGGTCACCTGTTTGGCCACGCACGGCGGCATTCCGGCCAGCGCGTCCACCCCCTGGCGCCGGTAGGTGCTCGGCGGCACACCGACCAGTTCGGTGAAGCGAGTGCTGAAGGTGCCCAACGAGGAGCAACCGACGGCGAAACATACGTCGGTGACGCTCAGGTCGCCACGCCGCAGCAACGCCATCGCGCGCTCGATGCGCCGCGTCATCAGATAGGAGTACGGCGACTCGCCGTAGGCGCGGCGGAACTCGCGGCTCAGGTGGCCGGCGGACATGTGCACCTCGCGCGCGAGCGCCTCCACGTCCAACGGCCGCGCATACTCGCGATCGATCCGGTCGCGGACGCGGCGGAGCAGCGCGAGGTTGCGCAGGCGCTGCGCCGCGTCGGTTCCTTGGCGCACCGGTAATCCTTACGCGCCGACCAACTCTGGATGGAACTTGGCCGCCATCCGGCGCAGCCCGTCACGCCAGTCGACCGTCGTGCCGCCGATGAGCTCGTGCATCCGGTCGCTGTCCGTGGGATTGCCGCGCAGCGCTTGAGCGCTCACCTCGAACACCGGTTCCTTGCCCACCAGCGAGCCGAGGTAGCCACACCACTCCTGGATGCTGACCGTTTGGTCGCCGCACCAGTTGACCGTGGTCGCCGGGACCGACGCCACCTCCAGCAGCTTCGGGATCGTCGCGATGATGTCGTCCTCGTGAATCGGGTTGTAGCGCGCGGGTTCCCCGGGCGGGACCGGGATCGGGATGCCCGCCAGCATCATCTCCATGTGGTAGAACGGCCACCCGCCGTTGTCGCCGTAGGGGACGTTGAGCCGGGCGATGGTGGTGGGCACTCCGAGGGCCCGCGCCATCGAACGGGCGACGACCTCCCCGGCGATCTTGGAGATGGAGTAGGTGGGGAACAGGCACTTGTGGTTGTCGCCCAGGGCGGCGGCCTCGGTTCGCGGATTTTCGTCCGGCGGGTCATAGACGGCGGCGGACGAACAATGCAGAAAGGCCTTGGCATCGCGGCAGTGCGCCATGAGCAGACCCACCGACTCCGCATTGGCCGCGAGGTCCTTGTCCCAGTTCCCGCTCTTGGCCACTGCCAGGTTGAGGATGTACTCGAAATCGGTTGGCAGACTGGCGAAGTCACCCGCCGCCAGGTTGACCGTCTCGCAGCGGACGCCCGCCTTCTCCAGGCCCTCCCTTGCTGCCGGATCGGTGAAGCGGGCGATGCCCCACACCTCGTTGTCGGCCGCGAGCGCCCGCGCAATGGGGGTCGCGATTTGACCGGTCGGACCGGTGATCAGGATCTTTGAGCCGCGCATGCGCTGATAGTAGCGACTCACAGCCCCGGTTGGTCTTCGATGATGCCGAGCCAGATCTGCGCGACGTCGATGGCGACTTTCTCGCTGATGAAGGCGTGCTGCGTCCCGGTATAGATGTCCCGGAAAGCGCGCTCCAATCGAGTGCCCTCCCGGATCGAGCTGGTGCCCGCTACCAGGTGCGCCCACTCGGCGCAGCTTCGGGCCGTGTCGGTCGCAAAGACCGCAGCCACGCGCATGTCCGCGCGCAGCACCGGTGTGAGCTCCTCCCCCGACGCGACCGCGGCCTCGGCGGTGGTGAACGCGTCGAGCACCAGCAGACGAGCGGCCCGCCAGGCCGCGCGGTGGTGCGCCAGCCCCTTCTGGAAGGTGGGGCGGCTGGCCAGCGACGCCATGTCGCTCATCCGGAACTTCGTCGCCGCCAACTCCTGGACGTCGTCGAGCATGCTCTTGGCGACACCCAGGGCCCATGACGCGTGGCCGGCGGCGGTCACCGGCATCAGCCCCATCCGGGTGGCCGGCGACGTCCCGCGATACGGCTGGCGCACGAAGAGCTCGAAGGTGCGGCTCGCCGGTACGAACACCTCCTGGACGCTGTAATCGTAGGACCCGGTTCCCTTGAGCCCCTGGACAAACCAGCCGTCGTTGAAGCTGATCTGATCCCGGGGAATCACCGCGACCCGCATCTCGGGGAAGCCCTCACTGATCCAGCGCATTTCGCCGTTGTCCATGGGAAAGAACCCGGCCGCGACGTACTGGGAGTGCCCGATGCCCGAGCCGAAGTTCCACGACCCGCTCACGAGGTAGCCGCCATCGACGGCGGATCCCTGCCCGTTGGGGAAGAATTGGCCGCCCATCGTGACGCGGTTGTCGTGCGCAGTGAACACCTCGGCAAAACCCTCGTCGGGCAGATACGCCGCGGCGGCGAAGGAAGACGGCAGGTTGGCGATGCCAACCCACCCGAAAGAGCCGTCCTGCCAAGCCATTTCGATCCAGGTCTCGATCATTTCGGTGAAAGACGGTTCCGTACCGCCCGCCGGGGCCGGGTTGAACGCGGACATCAGCCCGCTCGCCCACATCTCGTCGACGATCGCCGGGGTAAGGGTGCGCATCCGCTCGGATTCTGCGGCCTCGGCGCGCACCAGGTCGCGCATACCGCGGGCGAGCGAGACAACCCGGTCATCGGTGTCGGCAATCGACGTCATCCACCTGTCCCAATCATCGCGACGGCATCAGCGGGAAACTGATATCGGTGACCGTACCAACCGCTTAACGTTGGAAAGAATGAATCGCGGGACACGGGGCCGGAAGCGGTGCGGCGAATTCTCGCCTTACCGTAGGGGGCGTGCGCTGGATCGTTGACGGCATGAATGTGATCGGGAGCCGCCCGGACGGGTGGTGGAAGGACCGCGGTCGCGCCATGGCCGCATTGGTCGACCGCCTCGACCGATGGGCGACCGCCCAAGGGGACCACGTGACGGTCGTGTTTGAGCGGCCGCCGTCGAGCGCCATTCCCGCAGCGGCGATCGAGATCGCTTATGCGCCCCGGGCGGCCGCCAACTCGGCCGACGACGAGATCGTCCGGCGCGTCCAGGCCGACCCCCGGCCGCACGACATTCGGGTGGTGACGTCGGACAAAGGGCTGAGCGACCGCGTGGTGAGCCTGGGCGCCTCGGTCCACCCCGCTGCAAGCTTCCGCGACCTCATCGACCCGCGGGGGCCGCGAGCCTCATGAACACCGGCCGAGGCGGCCCCACGGTCAACCGGGTCTGCGCATCCGCGGGAATCGACATCCCGATCATCCAGGCGCCGATGACCTATATCGCCGGGGCGCAGCTGGCCGCCGCGGTGTCGAACGCGGGCGGGCTGGGCGTCATCGAGACCACATCCGAGCAGGGCCGGGCCGACCTGCGGCGCGTCCGTGACCTCACCGACCGTCCGGTGGGCGCGAACATCGCGCTGATCATGAACCGCGACCCGGCCACCGTGGATCTCCTGGTGGCCAACGACATTCGCTTCGTCACCACATCGGCCGGCGATCCGGCGCTGTTCATCGGCCGGCTCCACGATGCCGGGATCACCGTGTTCCATGTGGTGGGCACCCTCGCGGCGGCCCGGAAAGCCGTCGACGCCGGAGTCGACGGGCTCGTGGTCGAGGGCGTCGAGGGCGGCGGGTTCAAGAACCGATTCGGTGCGTCGACCATGGTGCTGCTGCCGCTGGTGGCGGCGCAGGTCGACGTGCCGATCGTGGCGGCGGCAGGGATCTGCGACGCGCGCTCGATGGCGGCCGCCTTCGTTCTCGGCGCCGAGGGCGTGCAGATGGGCACGCGGCTGCTCGCCTCGGCGGATTCCCCGGTGCACGGCAACCTCAAGCGGGCGGTCGTCGCGGCCGATGAAACCTCCACCGTGCTCCTCCCCCTCGACGGCAAACGCATGATGCGGGTGATCCGGACGGCCGCCGCAGAAAGGCTGGACACCGCAATGTCTTCCGGCGACGGCGCCGCGGCGTTGCAACGGGTGCAGCGGCTGTATTTCGACGGGGACATGGACGCCAGTGTCGCCAACACCGGTCAGGTGGCCGGGCGGATCGAGGACATCCCGCCGGCCGCCGACATCATCCAGCGGATGTGGGCGGGATGCGGCGAAGCGCTGGCGGCCACCGCGGATCGGCTCGGGCCGCCGGGGCTTAGCTTGGGCGACTCTTGACGTCGAAGACGACCTGTTCGCCTTCGACTTTGGTGATGCGCATGTGCGCGGTGTAGCCCTTGCCCTCCGGGCCGGTGAAGTGACAGTCGAACTCTTGGCCCACCTTGGCTTCGACACCGGAGGGACAGCTCACGTCGGTCGGGTGGAATCCTGTTTGGCGCGAGACGACGTCGACGACGGATTGCGCCGCGCCGTCGGGTTTGACCGTCGACTTCGCGCTGCATCCGGCGACCTGCAGGGCCACCAGAGTAGCCAGCACGCCCGCGACGACCGGAAATCTGCCGCAATCCATAGCCGGTCAGGCTAACACGCTATCGGTGCGTTAGAACAGCTCACAGCGACGGACATGGTCAGCTCGCAAACGAGCGACTGGACGCCCGCGCTCGGGACAACCGCAGTCGGCGGATCGGGCTAGCCCGCCGCGGCCAGTGCCGCGTCGTAGTTGGGCTCCTGGGCGATCTCGGGGACCAACTCCGTGTAGGTGACCTTTCCGTCGGCGCCGACCACGACGATGGCCCGGGCCAGCAGACCGGCCATCGGCCCGTCGTTGATGGTGACGCCGTAGTCCTCGCCGAAGCTGCTGCGGAACGCCGAGCCCGTCTTGACGTTGTCGATGCCCTCGGCGCCACAGAATCGGGCGAACGCGAACGGCAGGTCCTTTGACACGCACACCACCGTGGCTCCGCTCGCGGCGGCGCGCTCGTTGAAGGTCCGGACGCTGGTCGCGCACACCGGCGTATCCACGGACGGGAAGATGTTGAGCACCACGGCTTTACCGCCGAGCTGGTCGCTACTGACCGCCCCCAGATCGCCGCCAGTCAGGCTGAAGGCCGGCGCCGGGGATCCGACGGCAGGCAGCTCGCCGACGGTGTTGATCGGGTTTCCACGCAACGTTATCTGTGCCATGCGGACAGTCTGCCAAGCCCGCTTCGGCCGCCATGGGCCAGGTCCCATGTCCTAATTGGTGGGTTGCAGGGCGTAGACGACATGCTGCCGCGTGCCGAACACTTGAGTCCATGACTCGCAAGGTCGTCATCGCCGGTTTCCCCGGCGTGCAGGCGCTCGACGTGGTGGGCCCGCACGATGTCTTCACCGGCGCCTCGCTGCTCACCGGGGGCGGGTACGACGTGGTGGTGGGCTCCGTCGGCGGCGGCCCCGTGGCCACCCCGACCGGGCTGGCCTTCGTCGCGTCGCCGCTGCCGGACCCGAACGACCCCAGCGAGAAGATCGACACGGTCGTGCTGCCCGGGGGCGGAGGTGTCGAGGCGGCGCGGTCGGATGCCGAACTGATCGGCTGGATCAAGGCCGTCGCCGGTACCGCCCGTCGCGTGGTCACCGTCTGCACCGGCGCGTTCCTGGCGGCCGAGGCGGGGCTGCTGGACGGGCAGCGGGTCACCACGCATTGGGCCTTCGCCGGTCGGTTGGCCCGCGAGTTCCCCGCGATCGACGTCGACGCCGATCCGATCTTCGTCCGCACCTCGGACACCGTATGGACGGCCGCCGGTGTCACCGCCGGGATAGACCTGGCGCTCTCGCTCGTCGAGGACGACCACGGCACCGAGGTTGCACAGACGGTCGCCCGCTGGCTGGTGCTGTATCTGCGCCGCCCCGGCGGGCAGACCCAATTCGCCGCGCCGGTGTGGATGCCGCGCGCCAAACGCAACGCGATCCGCGAGGTGCAGGAGGCGATCGAGGCGGAACCCGGTGGCGAGCACAGCATCGACGAGCTGGCCCGTCGCGCGGCCATGAGCCCGCGCCACTTCACCCGAGTGTTCACGGCCGAGGTCGGCGAGGCGCCCGGCCAATACGTCGAACGCGTCCGCACCGAGGCCGCTCGCCGGCAGTTGGAGGAGACCGACGACACCGTCGTCGCGATCGCCACCCGCTGCGGCTTCGGCACCGCGGAAACCATGCGGCGCAACTTCCTTCGCCGGGTCGGCATTCCGCCGGACCAATACCGCAAGGCCTTCGCCTGAACCGAAAGGACGACACCATGACCCAAATCGCGATCGTGACCTATCCGGGATTCACCGCGCTCGACATGATCGGCCCGTATGAGGTGCTGCGCAACCTGCCGGACGCCGAGGTGCGGTTCGTCTGGCACGAGGCCGGGCCGATCACCGCGGACTCCGGTGTGCTGGTCATCGGGGCCACCCACTCACTGGCCGAAACACCCTCGCCCGACGTGATTCTGGTGCCGGGCGGCCCGTCGACCCCGGTGCATGCCCGCGACGAGGCGCTGCTGGACTGGCTGCGCCGGGCGCATCGGACCGCCCGATGGACGACGTCGGTGTGCTCCGGGTCGGTGATCCTGGCGGCCGCCGGCCTCCTCGAAGGCCGGCGGGCCACGTCGCACTGGCTGACCATTCCCGCACTGAAGGCCTTCGGCGCAGTCCCGGTGGCCGACGAACGCGTCGTGCATGAAGGCGACATCGTGACGAGCGCGGGCGTCTCCGCGGGACTCGATCTCGCGTTCTGGCTGGCCGCGCAGATCGGCGGCGAAAGCCGCGCCAAGGCAATCCAACTCGCGATCGAATACGATCCGCAGCCGCCGTTCGACTCCGGCCACATGTCCAAGGCGTCGGCCACCACGAAGGCGGCCGCGACCGCACTGCTGTCCAGGGACAGTGTGAAGCCGGCCAACGTGAAGGCCGCCACGATGCTGGCGTGGGAGCAGGCGTTGGCGGCCGTGCGGTCGCGGCGGCGGGGGCGACAGCCGGTGACTAGTTAGTCAGGCGCCCGGCTGCAGGATTTCGTCGGACTCGAGCCGGCCGCCGGCCTGCAGCCAGGCGGCCACCACACCGGGCGCATCCCGGTTGGGGTTGTAGATGTCCTCCTCGCTGGAGAACAATCCGTCCCCGGCGTAGACCAGCCGGGTCCAGTTCGGAAACCAGAAGGGTTCACCCTCGGGGTCCGTCGGATGGTCGAGCAGATTCTTGATCATCACGACGACGGCGTCGTTGTCCTCGTCGTAGGCAGTCCAGTCGGACGGAAATCGCATGTGCGGGAACGGTGCCATGACGGCGACGATCCAGTCCCGGACGGCCTCGCGGCCATGGAACACCCCGTAGTGATGTTCGGTGTAGACGACATCCTCGGTGAAGAGATCGGCGAACGGTCGCCAGTCGCCCGAGGCGCTGCACCCCTCCACTACCCGCGTGTAATTCTCGACGGCTTGGTCGATTTCTGCCCTGGTGAATTTGCCCATGGCGGACACACTAGAACGTGTTTCGGTTACAGGAAGCTCGTCTGGATAGGGATATGGCATGAACGTCTTGAAGTTGTTTGATCTGCGCGGCAAGCGGGCGCTGGTAACTGGGGCATCCAGCGGCATCGGCAAGAAAGTGGCGCAGGCATATCTGCAAGCGGGCGCCGACGTGGCCATCGCGGCGCGGCGAGCCGAGGGTCTGGAACAGGTCGCCCGGGAGATCGCGGCGGACGGCGAGGGCAGGGTTGTGCCCGTCCGCTGCGACGTGACCCAACCCGATCAAGTGACCGAGATGCTGGAGCGGGTGACCGCGGAGCTGGGCGGCGTCGACATCGCGGTCTGCAACGCCGGCATCATCACGGTGAACGGGATGCTGGACATGTCGCTCGAAGAGTTCGAACGCATCCAAACCACCAATGTCACAGGCGTTTTCCTCACGGCGCAAGCGGCGGCCAGGGTGATGGTCCGGCAGGGTCAGGGCGGCGCCATCATCACCACGGCCTCCATGTCGGGCCACATCATCAACGTGCCGCAGCAAGTGGGCCACTACTGCACGTCCAAGGCGGCGGTGATTCACCTGACCAAGGCCATGGCCGTGGAGTTGGCGCCGCACAATATTCGGGTCAACAGCGTCAGCCCGGGTTACATACTGACCGAACTCGTGGAGCCGTTGACGGAGTATCACCGGCTGTGGGAGCCGAAAATTCCGCTCGGGCGGATCGGCCGGCCCGAGGAACTGACCGGCCTGTACCTCTACCTGGCGAGCGAGGCTTCCAGCTACATGACCGGTTCGGACGTCGTGATCGACGGCGGATACACCTGCCCGTAGATCATGCGACGACGATGCGGCGGCCGAAACGGGCTCGCACACCGGGCGAGAAGAGCGCGCGCAACGGCTCGCCCGCGGGCCGAACCTTGCTGGCCGCCACCAGCTCGTCGTGCAGCTCGACGATGTCGGCCGCGTGCAGCGGCCAGGTCTCGTGTTCGTTCGGTACCCACCAAGTGCGGCCGGCCGTGCGGGTGTGCGCACCCCATCGGGCGGTGAGCCAGATTTCCAGCGGTGTCGGTTTCACCGGGGCGCCGATGGCGATCTCGATCCGGCTGCGCAGGCCGCGGCGGGGCCACCGGCGCACACTGTCATATGTGACGCGGTCGCGGTGCCGGTTCGTCCGCATTTTCGCCCAGGTGTACGGAACGCCGAGGCCGACCCGGGTGACCGGCACGACCGCGAGCCGCGCCGTTTCCAGCGACCGGAACAGCACACCGTGCCGGCCGGCGTCGTCGACCGAATACAGCCGGACGTTCGTCTCCGGGAAGCTGCCGAAGTACGGAAGTCGTAGCACGGAGCCAACTTTGGTGCTGCCCATGACGAATGGAACCAACCCGACGTAGGTCATCCCGTCGGCGAAGACGTCGGGCCGGGTGCCGGGCGGGTACATCGTCTCGACGGTATCGGGCCGCACCGGCCAATGGATGAAGGTCAGTTCACGCCAGCACTGATCGAAGGTGACGGGGCCGCGAAGCGGCGCCGGGGTGACCGGGTATCCCTCGAGGCCCCGACCGCCGCCGGGTTCGGGCGCCGGTAACCCGGGAGTCGCGGTCATCGGACCATCGTGACACGCGCCGCGGCTAGGGGTGACGGGCCGGCGTAACCGGCGCGAACCGCGCGATTGTCGCCATGTCGAAGTACTCCCGGACCTCTCTCTGAGTTTAGCTCAGCCGCAACGCATTACGAGCCGTTGATCCAATCTCGCGCTTGTTGGATTTGGCCGGCGGGAAAGTGCTGGATCTTGGCCGACACAAAGTGCGAGGCCAGATGCTCGGCGACATCCCCAAGAAGCGAGTCGGTGACCACCGCGACTTTCTTGATGTGCTTTTGATGATCGTGAATGAAGCGGAAGTGATTGACCATCGCCCCGAAGCTGTCCCAGCCGGGGAAGGACGCCGCGCTGATGATGAGGCCGGCGAGGTCGCCGTTCGCCTCGATCTGAGGATCGACAGACTTTGCGAGTTCGTCGAAATCGCTCTTGTCGAGCGCGGCCTTCGGCCGCACTTCCAGGATGGAATGCTCGGTATCCAGGTCGTATTCGATCATGGTTCGCTCCTAGTGGATAGCGGGTCTGAGAGGGCGATGCCGTCATGATGCCGTTGACCGGCCACGCCGATAAGAGGCGAAGGTCATCGGCGACACGCCGCGGCTAGGCCTAACTTTCAATTTCGCCGGAGATTCCGCGTTCGAGGCTGACCCGCGTGGTGGAGGGCAAGACGACGAGCCCCTCGAGTTCCTGGCGCGCCAACTCATAGGCCTGCCGGCGTTCCTGCCCTGTCGCGGCGGAATCCGCCGCGACCCGTAGCAGGTTTTGAGCGCGCGCGATCCGCTGCTGGTCCGCTCGAGAGAAGTCGCTGCGGCGTCTGCGCATCGCCTCCGTCTCGGCGGCGTGGAAGGCGGTCACGTAATCCTCGACGGCGGCCCGGTACTGCGCGGCTGCTTCGCGGTCGTCGAGTAGGTCTTCGGCTTTGGCGGGGCGCAGGAAGTCGGCTCGGAGCTTGGCTTTGTGGAAGGCGACCGTGAGCGGGTCGCGCATGTCCGTCATGAGGGGGAAGTCGAGCAACTTGGCGACGTCGAGTTCGTACTCGAGCCAGCGCGCGTCGGTGCGGCTGTGCTCCTCGAGGACGCGGCGCAGCGACCGCCACTGGGCGACGTGGTTGTCCCCGGTGTCCGGTATTTCCGTCCGATCGATCTGCGGGGGTGGTTCGGCCGGCCGACGGTTGGCGCTGAATGCGCGCACCGCGGCGATGGTGGCCCCAGCCAGGGGCAGGATGACGATCAAGAGCTCCGCCAACCGGATGAGTAAACCCACACGGCCAGGATGCCACCCGCGCCCGGCCAAGACGCACGTCGAACGTGGGGCCTAAGGACGAATCCAGGGCCGTACCCGGACATAAGGCCCACAGTCGGCGACCCAGGGAGTGGCGATGTCACGTCTGCGGTCGCACCCCGAGGACGTCGCGAAACAACGCCTGCCGCAACGCGAGTTCACGCGGGTCACTCCACAGGTGAAAACCCAGCCGGTTCATCACGTAAGCGAAGCCGACGCCGGTGTCCGGGTCGGCGCAGCCGAAAGAGCCGCCGAAGCCGGGAGTCCCGAAGGCCCGGCCCGAAGAGCCGAATGAAAAGTGCGGCACGGGTTTACAGAAGCCGAGGGAATACGCCACGTCGACGTTCATCACCTTGTCGCGGACGCCCTGGCTCGGCGCGAGCGCCGGCGCCGCCAGAGCGTCGACGGTGTCGCCGCCGAGGCCCAGCTCGGCTCCCCCGGTTGCCGCGCTGCCGTACATGCGCGCCACCGACCGGGCGGTGCCGATGCCGTTGGCCGACGGGATCTCGACCGCCCGAACGTCCTCGCGGTTGTAGTCGCCGTTGAACGCGTTGACCCCGCGCGGGACTGCGATCGCGCGGGCGGTCAGGCCGACCGGGTTGAGCGAGGCACCCACGAATCCCCGGGGCATGACGTTCAAATGCAGCAGCGTTTCGGCGCGCACCCAGTTGTGGACGTGCGCGACCCGCTCACGGTTGACCCCATCCGGCAGGCCGATGTGCAGGTCGAGCCCCAGCGGCCGGACGATCTCGTCGGCCATGAAGCGGCCCAGCGTGCGGCCGGCCGGGTCCGTCCGGCGGATCAGCTCGGATTCGTACCAGCCCAGCGTGATCGCGTGGTAACCGTGCCGCGAACCCGGTCGCCACGCCGGCGCCTGGGCCGCCAGGATGGGCGAGAGCCTGGCGGGGTCGGCGACGTCGGCCAGCGCCGGCTTCGGTTTGAGCGCGCACAGGCCGGCCTGATGCCCCAGGAGTTGGCGGACGGTCACGTCGCCCTTGCCCGCGCGCGCGAATTCCGGCCAGTAATCGGCCACCTTGGTGTCATAGGAGATGAGTCCGCGGGACACCGCGACGGCCACGACCAGGGCGGCGACCCCTTTGGTCGTGGAGAACATGTTGACCATGGTGTCGGCCTGCCAGGGTTTTTTCGCCAACCCGTTCCTGTAGCCGCCCCACAGGTCGACGACCTTGACCCCGTCGCGGTAGACGGCGACGGCCGCGCCGACTTCCGCGCCGTCGCGGAAACTGGCGCGAAAGGCGTCGGCGACCTTTCCGTAGCCGACATCCACGTCGCCACCGATCAAGTCCGCCGACACCGCAACCTTGAGCACCATCGTCACGCCTCCGAAAGGAGACTAAGCCAGCGCCGGACGCGAGCAGCGTTTTTCGGGCGGTCTCAGCCCAGCCGGGTCAGTGGGCGCCCAAGCTGCCGCTCAGGTACTGGGCGCGGCAGGCCCGGCGCGCCAGCTTGCCGCTGGTGGTACGGGGAATGGCGCCGGCCGGCAGGAAACACACCTCGGCGACCGTCAGCCCGTGGCGGCCCAGGACCGCGGTCCCGATGGCCTCGATGGCCGGCCGCGGGTCGGCGCGGCTGGTGCCCGTCGCCCGCTCGGCGATGATCACCAGTCGCTGTTCGGCGTCCTCGCCCGGCACGGCGAAGGCGGTCACGTATCCGCGCCGCACCAGCGGGGACGCTTCGGCGACGGTCGCCTCGATGTCCTGCGGGTAGTGATTGCGGCCGCCGATGGTGACCATGTCGACGATCCGGCCGGTGACGTACAGCTCGCCGTCGAGATAGGTACCCAAGTCCCCGGTCCGCAGCCATGGGCGATCGAGCACCGAGCCCTCGGCGTGGCCGCCGTCGGCGAGCCGCGATCGCAACCGGGCGCCGAACGCTCGCCCGGTTTCGTCGGGCAGTCCCCAGTAGCCCCGGCCGACGTTGTTGCCCTGCACCCAGATCTCGCCGACCTGACCGTCGGGCAGTTCTGTCCCGGTGGCCGGGTCGACGATGATGGCCCATTCGCTGCGGCCCACCTGGCCGCAGGAGACCTGCGCCACGGCCTCGGGGTCGCCCGCCGCAACCCGCACCGCGCGGCCGGCGCCCAGTTCCTTACGGTCGAAGTAGGCGGCAGTCGCCTCGGCGGCGGGCGCGATGGTCGCAACGAACAGGGTGGCCTCCGCGATGCCGTATGACGGCTTGAACGCCGTCGGCGGCAATCCGTACGGGGAGAACGCCTTGTTGAAGGCCGTGATCGCCTCGATGCTGACGGGTTCGGACCCGATGATCAGCACCACGTTGCTCAGGTCGATATCGTCGCCCGGCGCGGGCAGTCCCCGCTGGGCGGTCCATTCGTAGGCGAAGTTCGGCGCCGCGGTGACGGCCCGGCCCGTCTGGGCCGACAAGGCCTTGATCCAGCGTTGCGGCCTGCGGACGAACGCGGCGGGCGACATCAGCGTGGAGTGGCCGCCGTATACCGCCGGGAAGCCGATCATCGATAGTCCCATGTCGTGGTAGAGCGGCAACCAGCTCACGCCGTGCGTGTTGCGGTCCAGCAGGTCAATGGAAAGGATCATCTGCACGAGGTTGGTGCCGACCGCCCGGTGCGTGATCTCGACGCCGACCGGGGGCCGCGTAGAGCCCGACGTGTACTGCAGGTGGGAGATGTCGTCGTGGCGTAACTCGGTGGGGGCGAATGAATCCCGCGCCGAGTCGGGGATCTCGTCGATCACGATGATCCGTGGCCGGTGCCGTTGCGGGAGGGTGCTCAGAAAATCCTCGACCGCGTTCCTGGCCGGCGCTGTGGTCAACACGGCCGTCGGCTGCGAATCGCGCAGGGCAGTGTCCAGGCGTTCGGCGTGGCCGGGCAACTCGGGCGCGAACAGCGGCACCGCAATGGTTCCGGCTTTGATCGCCGCATAGAACCCCATCACGTAGTCGAGGCTCTGCGGCGCCAGGACCGCGACCCGATCGCCATGGCCGGCGACTTGTTGGACGCGCGCGCCGATGGCCTCCAGCCGGACACCGAACTGGTTCCACGTCACCTCGTCGACATGCCCGTCGGCCGAACGGTTGTAATCCAGGAATCGGTACGCCACGGCGTCACCGACGTTGGCGATGTTGCGGTCGACGAGCGAGATCAGCGTGACGTCCGGCGGCACCAGGATGTTGCCCGCGGCATCCAGGCAGTCCTCGATATCGAGCAGGCCGGGGATGGCCTTGGCGTGCTGCCGGGAACCGAACTCCATGGCCCCTACTGTAGGCAAGGGGATGCGGCAACCGCCGTGCCGCGAACGTGATTGTCGGCATGCCACGCGCGAAGGACCTTCGGTGGGAATCGAATTCGCCAGTCGGCGCCGGCGCGTCGGCGACCGTTGTGCGCCCTCGTCGCGGTGCCCACGGCGTGGGCGGTAGCCTACGCGCGAGCGGCATGCAGGGTCGTCGATGATTGCACCGGGAGTTGGCCATGTCAGGCAGGACGTTTTCATTCGAGATCAACCGCACGAGCACCGCGCCCGCCGCGACGCTGTTCCGGCTCGTGACCGACGGCGCCAACTGGTCGAAGTGGGCCAAGCCCATCGTCGTTCACTCGAGCTGGGCCCGGCAGGGCGATCCCGCGCCCGGCGGAATCGGGGCCGTCCGCAAGGTGGGGATGTGGCCCGTGCTGGTGCAGGAGGAGACCGTCGAGTACGAGCAGGACCGCCGGCATGCCTACAAGCTCGTCGGCCCCCCGACTCCGGCCAAGGATTACTCGGGCGAGGTGGTCTTCACGCCTAACCCCGCGGGCGGAACCGACATCCGCTGGACCGGCTCGTTCACCGAGGGGGTGCGCGGGACGGGTCCGGTGATGCGGGCCGCCATGGGCGGAGCGGTCAGGTTCTTCGCCGGCCGGCTGGTGAAGGCTGCCGAGCGGGAATCGAACGCCGGGCGGTAGCACCGGGCGCATGACGGCCGCGGGAGGCGGCCGCGCCGCTACTTCGCGTCGACCTCGTCCTGATATTTCTTCGTCATGTGCGCGACCGCGTCCAACTGCGACTGCGCCAAGCTATCCCGGGCCTGCCCGGCGCGCGCGGCGGCGTCCAGCGTCGGCTGCGCCTGGCCCTGGAAATGCGGCATGACTTCGGCGGCAAACAATTCGGCGGACCGTTTGGTGGCGGCCGGGTTGGCCCACTCGTGGCCCATCTGCAGCATGCAGCCGAACCCGCCGGATTGATCCCACAGCCGCTGAACCTGCTCGCGCGCCCGATCGGGCGTGCCGATCACGCCCGCCCCGTTTTCGTTGATGACGTCGATCATCTCGTCCAGCTGTTCGCCGGGCATCGTCATCTGCGGGAAGGCGGCCACCTTCTGGAAGTACCGGAACCACGGCTCGATGCCGAACTTGACCTCTTCCCGGGCCTGCTTTTCCGTTTCGGCAAGGTGGAAAAGGCCGACCAGGCTCCAGTTCTTGCGGTCGACCTGCGTGCCGAAGGCCGCGGCGCGCTCCTCGACGATGCCCCAGTGATACGAAAGCGCGTTGAAACCCTCGACGGTCAGCGTCGCGCCGATGGACAGCAGGCCGATGCCATGCTTGCCGGCCAGCCGCGCGCCCGTCGGTGACGCGACCGCGGCAACCGACAGCGGGATCCCGCCGTCGGAATAGGGGGCGAGCTGCAGCTTGGCGTCGAACAGCTGGTGCGTTGCCGTCTTGGCGCTGACGGTCTCCCCCGCCAGCAGCCGCACGACGATGTCGAGATTCGTTTCGAGCAGTTCGCGGGTGTCGGTGGGCGTGAGCCCGATCATGGACGAGTCGCTGGGCAGGGAGCCCGGCCCCACACCGCCGATGATGCGGCCATGGGTGAGGTGATCCAGCAGCATCAGCCGGTCGGCGACCCACAGCGGGTTGTGGTACGAGAGCGAAATGACCCCGGTGCCAAAGCGGATGCGTTTGGCGCGCTCGGCCGCGGCGGCGATGAAGACCTCGGGCGAGCTGATGATCTCGCTGCCGGCCGAGTGGTGTTCGCCCATCCACACTTCGTCGAAGCCGAGTGCGTCGAGGTGCTCGATGAACTGCAGGTCGCGCTGCAACGCAAGCGTGGGATTGGTGCCCGCCCGATGGAACGGGGCGATGAAGTATCCAAACCTGAGCTTCGCCATCGAGGCTCCCTTGCATCCGATTGGCCTGAACCATAACTCGAATGCGGTGTTCGGCCTAGGCCGTCACGGAGGAACCCCCGGCGATCATCGGTTTTCAGCCGGCGGGGCCAGGTGATCCCGGCCCCGCCGACTACGGGAGCAAGTCTCTGTCGCGGTGCGTTACGGCGGGCTCAGCGCGTGGATGTCAATAGCCGCCGCAGACGTTGCCGACGCATCCGCCGCCGCCGCCCGGGCCGCCGCCGCCACCCCCGACGCCGGGGATGCTGCCGCCTCCGCCGCCGGGGCCGCCGCCACCCGTGGGGCCGCCGGGGACGCCGCCGCCACCGCCGCCCGGGCTGTCTCTTATACACATCT
>NZ_LZSZ01000098.1:0-29673 GCF_001665645.1 Mycobacterium sp. 852002-30065_SCH5024008
CCGTACACCTACCCGGAAAACCTGCCGCGGGTGAACGCGCGCGGCGGCCCGGGGGGCGCCCCCGGTTGCTGGCAGCAGATCACCCACGACCTGTGGCCCGCACCCGAATTGGTGATAGACAGCGGCAACAGCCTCGCGCCGTACAACCACCTCGACACCGGATCCCCATACGCCATCGAATACGTCTGGGGCCGCCAAGTAGGGGATAACACGATCAACCCATGAAAATCACCGGAACCATCGTCAGGCTCAGCATCTTCTCGTTCGTGCTGCTGGTCTTCACTGTGATGATCGTCGTCGTATTCGGCCAGATGCGGTTTGACCGGACGAACGGCTACTCGGCGGACTTCACCAACGTCAGCGGGCTGCGGGCCGGCCAATTCGTCCGCGCCTCCGGCGTCGAGATCGGCAAGGTCAGTGCCGTGAAGGTTATCGACGGCGGCAAGCGGGCGCGGGTCGAGTTCAACATCGACCGCTCGGTGCCGCTGTACCAGTCGACGACCGCGCAGATCCGGTACCTCGACCTGATCGGTAACCGCTACCTGGAGCTCAAGCGCGGCGAAGGTGAGGGCGCCGAGAAGGTCCTGCCGCCCGGCGGCTTCATCCCAACGTCGCGGACCTCGCCGGCGCTCGACCTCGACGCCCTGATCGGTGGTTTCAAACCGCTGTTCCGGGCGCTGGACCCGCAGAAGGTGAACACCATCGCGACGTCTCTGATCACCGTGTTCCAGGGTCAGGGCGGCACCATCAACGACATCCTCGACCAGACCGCGCAGCTGACCAACCAGCTGGGTGAGCGGGACCAGGCGATCGGCGAGGTCATCAAGAACCTGAACATCGTGCTGGACACCACGGTTCGCCACCGACAGCAGTTCGACCAGACGGTCAACAACCTCGAGGTCCTCATCACCGGACTGAAGGACCACGGTGACCAGCTGGCCGGCGGCACCGCGCACATCAGCAACGCGGCCGGGACGGTCGCCGACCTGCTCGCGGAGGACCGCGGGCTGCTGCACAACACCCTCAACTATCTGGATGCGGTCCAGCAGCCGCTCATAGACCAGCGCGATCAGCTGAACGACTTCCTCAAGAAGGTGCCCACGGCGTTGAACATGATCGGGCGCGCCATCGGCTCCTACGGCGACTTCGTGAACTTCTACGCCTGCGACATCACGCTGAAGATCAACGGGTTGCAGGCCGGCGGCCCGGTCCGCACGGTCCGGCTTTTCCAGCAGCCGACGGGTAGGTGCACGCCGCAATGAGAACACTGGAACCGGCCAACCGGGTTCGCATCGGGCTGATGGGCATCATCGTGACGCTGCTCGTCATCGGCGTCGGTCAAAGCTTCACGAGCGTGCCGATGCTGATGGCCAAACCGCACTACTACGGCCAATTCACCGATACCGGGGGTATCGGTGTCGGTGACAAGGTGCGAATCGCCGGCGTGGACGTCGGCAAGGTCGAGGCGCTCAATATCGAGGGCGACCACATCCTGGTCAAATTCAATCTCGGCACCGCAACCATCGGCACCGAGAGCCGGCTGGCGATCAAGACCGACACCATCCTCGGGAAGAAGATCCTGGACGTCGAGGCCCGAGGCAATCAGCAACTGAGGCCCGGAGACTCGTTACCGATTGGTCAGAGCACGACGCCCTACCAGATCTACGACGCGTTCTTCGACGTCACCAAGGCGGCCCAGGGCTGGAACATCGACACGGTCAAGGAATCGCTGCACGTGCTGTCGCAGACCATCGACCAGACCTATCCGCACCTGAGCGCGGCGCTCGACGGCGTCGCCAAGTTCTCCGACACGATCGGAAAGCGCGACGAGCAGGTCAAGCACCTGCTCGCCCAGGCCAACCAGGTGGCCAGCGTCCTCGGTGACCGTAGCGAGCAGGTCGATCGCCTGCTGGTCAACACGAAGACGTTGCTGGCCGCCTTCAACGAACGCGGCCAGGCCATCAATGCGTTGTTGGCGAACGTCGCCGCCTTCTCCGAACAGGTCAAGGGCTTCATCAACGACAACCCGAACCTCAACCACGTGCTCGAACAGCTGCGCACCGTCAGCGACATCTTGAAGGAGCGCAAGGACGACGTCGCTGCGGGGCTCACCGAGGTCGGCAAGTTCCTGCCGTCGCTGAACGAGGCCATCGCGTCGGGACCGTTCTTCAAGGTGGTCCTGCACAACCTCGCGCTGTACCAGATCATCCAGCCGTGGGTCGACGCCGCCTTCAAGAAGCGCGGCATCGACCCGGAGAACTTCTGGCGCAGCGCCGGACTGCCCGAATTCCGGTGGCCCGACCCCAACGGCACCCGATTCCCCAACGGGGCACCGCCACCGGCACCCCCGGTGCTGGAGGGCACGCCGGAGCACCCGGGGCCGGCCGTCCCGCCGGGATCGCCATGCTCCTACACCCCGGCCAACCCCGGCGGCAACGTCACCGTCGGCGACGAGGGCCTGCCGCGGCCGTGGAATCCGCTGCCGTGCGCCGGTGGGGGCATCGGACCGTTCGGCGGCCCGGGCTTCCCGGCGCCGGTCGACGTGCTGACCTCGCCACCGAACCCGAACGGTCTGCCGCCGACCCCGGGCATCCCGATCGCCGGCCGGCCGGGCGACCCTGTCCCGGACGTCCCGGGGACGCCCGTGCCGCTGCCGCCGCAGGCACCGCCGGGCGCGCGCACCGAGAACCTGGCGCCGGCCGGACCGACGCCGCCGCCGTCGACGTTCGCGCCCGGGTTCCCGCCGGGACCGGCGGCGCCACCCGGACCCGGCGAGCAACTGCCGGCACCCTTCATCAACCCGGGCGGATCGGGAGGCAGCGGCGCTGCCGGGGGAGGTAGCCAGAATTGAGCACCGCCTTTGATATCCGAAACATCCGGCTACCGAAGCTGACCCGGGCGACCGTCATCCTCGGGTCGCTGGTGATCGTGCTGGCCCTGGTCGTCGGGTTCGTCGGCTGGCGGCTCTACGAGAAGCTGACCAACAACACGGTGGTGGCCTACTTCCCGGCGGCCAACGCGCTCTACCCGGGGGACAAGGTCCAGATCATGGGATTGCGGGTCGGCGCGATCGACAAGATCGAGCCCGCCGGCGACAAGATGAAGGTCACCTTCCACTACGAGAACAAGTACCGGGTTCCCGCCAACGCCAACGCGGTGATCCTGAACCCGACGCTGGTGGCGTCGCGGGCCATCCAGTTGGAACCGGCCTACAAGGGTGGGCCGGTGCTGGCCGACAACGCCGTGATCCCCGAGGAGCGCACGCAGGTTCCGGTGGAGTGGGACCAGCTGCGCAACAGCATCACGAACATCATCTCCAAGCTGGGCCCCACCCCCGAGCAGCCGACGGGCCCGTTCGGTGAGGTCATCGAGTCCTATGCCAACGGGTTGGCCGGCAAGGGCAAGGAATTCAACACGACGCTGAGCAACCTGTCGCAGGCGTTGACCGCGTTGAACGAGGGGCGCGGCGACTTCTTCGCGGTGGTGAAGAGCCTGGCGCTCTTCGTCAACGCGCTGCACAAGGACGACCAGCAGTTCGTCGCGCTGAACGAGAACCTGGCGGACTTCACCACGCGGCTCGCGCACAACGACCACGACCTTTCGAACGCGATCGAGCAGTTCGACGGTCTGCTGTCCACCGTGCGCCCGTTCCTGAACAAGAACCGCGAGGTGCTGACCTACGACATCAACAACCTGGCGACGGTGACGAACACGATCCTGCAGCCGGACCCGCTGAACGGGCTGGAGACCGCGCTGCACGTCCTCCCGACGGCCGCGGCGAACATCAACCAGATCTATCACCCGTCGCACGGGTCGGTGGTCGCCATCCCGGCGATCACGAACTTCGCCAACCCGATGCAGTTCATCTGCAGCTCGATCCAGGCGGGTAGCCGGCTCGGGTATCAGGAGTCGGCCGAGCTGTGCGCGCAATACCTGGCGCCGATCCTCGATGCGATCAAGTTCAACTACCTGCCGTTCGGCGTGAACCTGTTCAGCACCGCCGAGACCCTGCCCAAGGAAGTCGCCTACTCGGAAGATCGGCTGCACCCGCCCAACGGATACAAGGACACCACCGTGCCCGGCATCTGGGTCCCGGACACCCCGACGTCGCACCGCAACACCCAGCCCGGCTGGATCGTCGCGCCCGGGATGCAAGGCCAGCAGGTCGGGCCGATCACCGCGGGTTTGATGACCCCGGACTCGCTGGCCGAGCTCATGGGAGGCCCCAACATCGCGCCCGTCCAGTCGAACCTGCAGACGCCGCCGGGGCCGCCGAACGCATACGACGAAAACCCGATCGTGCCGCCCATCGGCCTGAACGCGCCGGTGCCCATCCAGCCGCCGCCGCCCGGACCGGGCGTGGCCCCGGGTCCGGTGGCCCCGACGCCGGCGCCGGTCGCGGCGCCCGCCCCGAACGCCGGTGGGCCGGCGGTGCCGACTGACTTCGGGGGTGGCCAGTGAGGCGCGAGACGAGCGCGGTAGGCGCGAGGAGCAAGCCGAACCGACGGCCACTGAGGCGCGGGACGAGCGCGGTAGGCGCGAGGAGCAAGCCGAACCGACGGCCAGTGAGGGGCGCAATGAGTCTGGTTCGCCGCCGGGCCTGGCAGGCGATGGTCCTGCTGGTGGCCGCGCTGGTGCTGAGCTCGTGCGGCTGGCGCGGGATCTCCAACGTCGCGATGCCCGGTGGCCCGGGCAGCGGCTCGGGCGCCATGACGATCTACGTGCAGGTGCCGGACACCCTGGCGATCAACGGCAACAGCAAGGTGATGGTCGCCGACGTCTTCGTCGGGTCGATCAAGTCCATCCAGTTGAAGAATTGGATCGCCACCCTGACGCTGGGTGTCGACAAGAACACCAAGCTGCCCAAGAACGCCATCGCCAAGATCGGCCAGACCTCGCTGCTGGGTTCCCAGCACGTCGAGCTAGCCTCACCGCCGAACCCGTCGCAGGAACTGCTCAAGAGCGGCGACACCATTCCGCTGAAGAATTCCTCGTCGTATCCCACCACCGAGCAGACCCTGGCCAGCCTCTCGCTGATCCTGCGCGGCGGCGGCATCCCCAACCTGGAGGTGCTGCAGAACGAGGTCTACAACATCTTCAACGGGCGGGGCGAGGCGATCCGGTCGTTCCTCGGCAAGCTGGACACCTTCACCGACCAGCTCAACCAGCAGCGCGATGACATCACCCACGCGATCGACTCGACCAACCGGCTGCTCACCTACGTGGGTGCCCGGGCCGACGTCCTCGATCGGGTGCTCACCGACATCCCGCCGCTGATCAAGCATTTCGCCGACACCAAGAACCTGCTGATCAACGCCGTCGACTCGGTGGGACGACTCAGCCAGGCCGCCGACCAGTACCTGTCGGAAGCCCGCGGGCCGCTGCACACCGACCTGCAGGCGCTGCAGTGTCCGCTCAAAGAGCTGGGCAAGGGCTCGCCGTATCTGATCGGCGCGCTGAAGCTGATCCTGACGCAGCCCTTCGACATCGACACCGTGCCGAAGATCTTCCGCGGTGACTACATCAACATTTCGCTGACGCTCGACGTGACCTACAGTTCCGTCGACAACGCGTTCCTCACCGGCACCGGATTGTCGGGGGCCCTGCGAGCGCTCGAGCAGTCGTTCGGGCGTGATCCCGAGACGATGATCCCCGACGTCCGCTACACGCCGAACCCGAATGACGCGCCCGGTGGGCCACTGGTGGAAAGGGGGGACAGGAATTGCTGACTCCTTTCATCAGACGCCAGTTGATCGCGTTCGGAATCCTGACGGTCATCTCGCTGCTCGTGCTCGGGGTGTATTACCTGCAGATCCCGAGCCTGGTGGGCATTGGGCGGTACACGCTGAAGGCCGACCTGCCCGCGTCGGGCGGTCTGTATCCGACGGCGAACGTCACGTATCGCGGCATCACCATCGGCAAGGTCACCGACGTGGAGCCGACCGAGCGGGGCGCCAACGCGACGATGAGCATCGACAGCCGCTACAAGATCCCGACCGACGCGACGGCCAACGTGCACTCGGTGTCGGCCGTCGGTGAGCAGTACCTGGACCTGGAGTCGACCGGGAACCCGGGCAAGTTCTTGTCGGACGGTCAGACGATCACGAAGGGCACGGTGCCCGCCGAGATCGGGCCGGCGTTGGATACGGCCAACCGCGGGCTCGCCGTGCTGCCCAAGGACAAGATTGCCCAACTGCTGGATGAGACAGCGCAATCCGTGGGTGGGCTGGGTCCCGCCCTACAGCGACTGGTCGACTCCACGCAGGCGATCGTCGGCGATTTCAAGACCAACATCACCGACGTGAACGACATCATTCAAAACTCGGGCGGGGTGCTGGACAGCCAGGTCAAGTCGGGCGATGCCATCGAACGCTGGGCGCGCAACCTGAACAAATTGGGCGCGCAGTCCGCGCAGGAAGACCAGCACGTGAAAAGCGTGCTGCGCCAGGCGGCGCCGACGGCCGATCAGGTCAACGAGGTGTTCAACGACGTGCGGGATTCGCTGCCGCAGACGCTGGCGAACCTCGAGGTGGTGTTCGACCTGCTCAAGCGCTACCACACCGGCCTGGAACAGGTCCTGGTGTTCCTGCCGCAGGGCGCGTCGATCGCCCAGACGGTGGCCGCGCCGTTCCCCAACATGGCGGCACTGGACCTGGCGTTGTCGATCAACCAGCCGCCGCCGTGTCTGACCGGCTTCATCCCGGCATCGGAGTGGCGGTCCCCGGCTGACACCAGCCTGCAGCCGTTGCCGTCGGGCACGTACTGCAAGATTCCGATGGACACCCCGGCCAACAGCGTGCGCGGATCGCGCAACATCCCTTGTACCGACATCGAGGGGAAGCGGGCGGCCACCCCCCGGGAATGCCGCGACCCGCACCCGTACGTCCCGGCCGGGACCAACCCCTGGTACGGCGACCCCAACCAGATCGTGACCTGCCCGGCGCCCTCGGCCCGCTGTGACCAGCCGGTGAAACCTGGTCAGGTGATCCCGGCGCCGTCGATCGACACCGGCCTGAACCCGGCACCCTCGGACCGGGTGTCGGGGACGCCTCCGCCGACCAGCGACCCCTTGTCGCGGCCGGGGTCGGGTACCGTGCAGTGCAACGGCCAGCAGCCCAACCCGTGTGTCTATACCCCCGGTGGACCTCCCGTGGCGGTCTATAGTCCCCAAAGCGGTCAACTGGTAGGGCCAGACGGAGTTAAGTACTCCGTCGAGAACTCGGCCAGAACAGGAGACGACGGATGGAAGGAGATGCTGGCGCCAGCCGGCTGAACCCCCCACCCATGCCGAAGTTTCGTCGTCTGCGCAGACGGCGTCCGAAGAACCAGGACCCGGCGATCGCCGCCGACCCGACCAATCCCGACGTGACGGCCGAGGATTCGGCCGAACCCGAGGACGCCACCGAAGCGACCATCGCCGACGGGACGGGCTCGATCGACGAAGCGGAGACGGCCGAGGAGCCGTCGGCCGGCGAGGCAGCCGCGGCTGAACCCGAGGCTGCCACCGAGGAGGCCGGTCCCGAGACCGCCGCCGACGAGCCGCCGGAATCCGAGGCCGAGCCCGGGGCGGTCGCCGCACGCGGTCCGTCGCGGTTGGGCCGCGGCTGGTTGGCCGGCATCGCGGCGGTGCTCGTGCTCTGCGCCGCGGGCGTCGGCGCCGGTGGATATTTCGCGTTGCGCTACCACCACGAAAGCCAGGCGATAGACCGCAACGACGCCGCTGCGCTCAAGGCGGCCGTCGACTGCGTTTCGGCGACCCAGGCACCCGACACCAACGCGATGGCGGCGAGTGAGCAGAAGATCATCGACTGCGGCACCGACGCATTCCGCTCGCAAGCCCTGCTCTACACCAGCATGCTCGTCCAGGCGTATCAGGCCGCCAACGTTCACGTCCAGGTGTCCGACATGCGGGCGGCGGTCGAACGCAACAACCCCGATGGTTCGGTCGAGGTGCTCGTCGCGGTCCGCGTCAAGGTCGCTAACGACCAGACACAGAACGAAACCGGGTACCGCCTTCGCGTGAAGATGGCCCAGGCCGAAGGGCAATACAAGATAGCCAAGCTCGACCAGGTGACGAAGTGACGGTGGTGGTCGAGAAACCACCGGCCGCGGCCGTCCAGGAGTCCCCGCGGAAGGCGTTGGCGCCGTGGCATGTTCGTGCCGGCGCGCTCGCCGTCGACGTCCTTCCCGGTACTGCGGTGGTGGCGACGATGGCGCTGGCCGGTTTCACCGTTCCGGCCGGCGGCGTGTGGTGGTGGCTGTGCATCGCGGTCATCGGGGTCGTCGTCCTGCTCGTGTTGGTGAACCGGCTGCTGCTGCCGACAGTCACCGGCTGGAGTGTGGGACGGGCTCTGTTTGGCATCGGGGTGGTGCGTCGCAACGGTGAACCCATCGGGCCGTGGGGGCTGTTGCTGCGGGACCTGGCGCACCTGCTCGACACCGTATCGGTGGTGGGATGGCTTTGGCCGCTGTGGGATTCGGGACGCCGCACCTTCGCCGACATGCTGCTGCGCACCGAAGTGCGGCGGCGGGAATCGGCCGAGCCGGCGTTCGACGTGCGGCGGTGGACGACGGTGGTGGTGCTGGGCGCGGCGGGACTTTGCCTCGCGGGTGCGGTGATGAGCTATGCGGCGGTGTTCTCACGGGATCGGGCCACCGACCAAACGCGCGCGCAGCTTGACACGCAGGGCCCGAAGATCGTCGCGCAGATGTTGACCTACGACCCGAAATCGTTGCACGACGATTTCAATCGCGCCCTGTCGCTGGCGACCGACAAATACCGGAAGCAGCTGGCCGACCAGCAGGACATGGTGCAGAAGGGCAACCCGGTCATCAACGAGTACTGGGTGACCGACCACGCGATCCAGTCCGCGTCGCCCGATCGGGCGACGATGCTGATGTTCATGCAGGGGCGGCGCGGCGCGGCACCCGATGAACGCTACATCTCCGCCACCGTTCGGGTGACTTTCGTCAAAGCCGGCGGCGGCCGTTGGCTCGTCGACGATCTCACGGTGCTCACCAAGCCCAAACCGCCCGGGAACGGAAAATGAGCCCCCGCCGCAAGTTTCAGCCGGGTGAGGAGCCGCTGCTGGTCGCGCACCCGGTGCCGCCGGGGCGCCCGTGGGGCCTGCCGTTGGCCACCGCCCTCGCCGCGCTCGTCATGACGGCCGCGATCACGGTGTGCACCCTGATGCTCATCAACCATCAAAGCCGCGAGCGCGCCGCGTCGAAGAATCGCGAGGTGCTCAGCTACGTGACCGGCTTCATGACGCAGTTCACCTCCATCGATCCATTCCATGCCAACGACTACGTGATGCGGGTACTCGCCCAGGCGACCGGCGACTTCGCCAAGGAGTACCGCGACAAGGCGAACGAGATCTTGCTGCAGGTGGCCCGGGCCGAACCGGCCACCGGCACCGTCCTGGACGCGGGGGTGGAGCGATGGAACGACGACGGCAGCGCCACCATCATCGTGGCCACCTCGGTCAGCTCGAAATCGCCAGACGGTAAACAAGTTTGGGAAAACGCCAATCGGTGGACGGCGACCGCGACGCAGGAAGGAAGCCAGTGGAAGATCAGCAACCTGCAGCAGGTGATCTAACCGCCCACGGGAGCGCCGCCGCAGAGGAGCCGGCGCCCGAGGAGCGCGCCGAGCCGGCGGACGTCGACGAAGACTCCTCTGCCGCAGCGGAATCCACGACCGAAAGCGGTGACGCCGAGCCGGCGAAGGCGCAAGCCGGCGGTCGCAAACGACGCAAATGGCTCGCCGGCAAGCGGCTGGCCATCACCGTCGTCGTGGCCGCGTTGCTGTTCGTCGGTTCGGCGGCGTTCGCCGGCGCGGCGGTGCAGCCGTATCTGAGCGATCGGGCCGCCGCGGCGACGAAACTCAAAGTGGCGCGGACCGCTGCCGACGCGATCACCACCTTGTGGACGTACACGCCGGAGAACATGGACACCCTCGCCGACCGCGCGTCTCGCTACCTCAGTGGGGATTTCGAGGCGCAATACCGTAAGTTCGTCGACGCCATCGTGGCCCCCAACAAGCAGGCCAAGATCACCAACCACACCGATGTCACCGGCGCGGCGGTCGAGACGATCGACGATGCCAATGCCGTTGTCATCGTGTACACCAACACCACGTCCACCAGCCCGCTGACGAAGAACGTGCCGTCGCTGAAGTACCTGTCCTACCGGCTGTTCCTGAAGCGTGCGAAGAGCCGCTGGCTGGTGACCAGGATGACGACGATCACGTCGCTGGATTTGACGCCGCACGTTTAACGCGGTCTGCTGCGACCCATGGCCGTTACCTCGCCGGTGTCGGAGCGATCGACCGTCGCGGCTTTGTTGCTGTTGACCTTCGCCACGGGCCTGGCGGACTCGATCAGCATCCTGGTGCTCGGCCACGTGTTCGTCGCCAACATGACGGGAAACGTTATCTTCCTGGGTTTTTGGCTGGCGCCCAGGACGAGCATCGACCTGACGGCGGTCGTGGTCGCGCTGCCCACGTTCGTGTGCACCACGATCCTCAGCGGCCGGATATCCCGGCACTTCGCCGACCAGACGTTACGGTGGATCACGACCGTATTGTCAACGGAGATCACCCTTTTGGTGGCGTTGGCGGTGCTGGCGGGCACCGGGGCCCTGCGGTATCACGACAACACCAAGCTGATCATGATCGGCATCCTCGCGGTCACGTTCGGTCTGCAGCACTCGAGCGCCCGCCAGTTCGGCATCCAGGAGCTGTCCACCACGGTGCTGACGTCGACGATCGTCAGCCTCGGTCTGGACAGCCGCCTGGCCGGCGGCACGGGCGACCGGCAAACGTTGCGTCTGGGCGTCGTGTTGACGATGTGTGCCGGCGCGTTCCTGGGTGCGACGATGTCACGATTCGTCGTCGCACCCGTGTTCGCCGTCACGGCGGCGGTGGTGGCGGCCAGCCTCTTGATATTCCGCTTGGGCCGGGCTAGTTGAACGCCAGCCAGCTGGGCAGCGCCCGCTCGTGCGAATCGCAGAGCACCTGCCGGGTGTCGCAGTTTCCCCGCGGCGAGCCCGCGCCGGCCCACATGCCGCCGGTGTCGCGGCGCAACACGATGGCCGACGACCCGCCCCCGTCGAGCAGCACGGCGTTGTCGCTGCCCAGTCCGCGGAACAGGTCTTGCATGTTGTCCGGCGTGTAGCTGCCGCCCTCGAAGACGTACATCTCGTCCTTCTGCCTCGAGTACGCCAGAGCCGTTCGCGCGGCGCTCGGTCCACTGTCGTGCAGCTGCCCGGTCTGGCCGGGCGCCAACAGCCCGATACCGGATACCGCCACGAACCGCTCGTTCTTGTTCAGCAGATCCTCGACCACCGGAGTCGCGGAATCGTAGTCGCTCTTGGTTTTGGGCCACACCACATACGGCGCACCGCTAGACGGCAGGATCATCGTCGTCAGGGCGCTCCAGTTTTCGCCGCCGCCGGACAGGCCCTGCTTGCCGGGGTAGGCGACGGTACCGGTGACGGCCTGGTTGGCTCGGCCCTGGCCGTGGGTGTTGTCCACGAAGGCGCCCAGCGGTGAGCTGCAGCCGCTCTGGCGCCACGAGCCTGCCTTCTGCCCGCGCACGTCGAAGAAGTTCGCGTTGATCGCGATCGTCGGTTGGCCCATCCGCTGCCACGCCTGCAGTGGCGCATAGAGTTCCGATGCCTGCCAGAGCCCCTCGCCGGTGCGGGCCCCCGGATTGTTCTCGCAGCGGGCCTGATCGCCCCGATGGGTGTCGACCAGCAGGTGGGGCGAGAGCCGTCCCGCCGCGTTCTTGATGATCATCAGGTGGCCGCCGTTGTTCATCTCATACCAGCTACCGCCGGCGTTGAGCATCGGCGCGGGGTGACCGGGGCCGAAGTTATAGACCAGGTAGGAACCCTTGGTGGTGTTGATGGCGTTCGCCAGCAGATCGCGGCCGTCGGCGGCGTGCGCGAGCGGCTGTCCCGTCGTGCACGCCAGGGCGACCCACGCAACCGCGGCGGTGCAGCCGGAAACCAGCCGGCGCAAGCCGGCGCGTCGGGTCAGCACGATCGCCCTTTCCGCCCTGATCTGGATGCAACATCAACATCATCAGCCACATCCGTAACACTGTCAATCTAAATAACAGGCGGATGACGCTTGGGCGGCGTTCGAATTACGTTTCCTCGCTTGAGCTTTCGGGCTCAGTGGCGATCGTCCGCTCGCGCTTGCCCTGGCGCGCCTGGTGTTGGGCCTGGTGCTCCATGGCGATCGCCGTCTCGACCGCCCCGGGGATCCTGTGGTACCCCTTGCGGTCGTACAGGTGGGTGATGACGCCGCCGAGCAGCAGGCCGATCACGAGGCCGATCGAGGTCATGATCAGCGCCTGCGATATCCCGGTATCCGCATGGCCCTTGAAGTACAGCAGCGACCGAGCGCCCAGGAAGACCTGATGCATGGGCTCGAATTCGGCCAGCCAGCGGAAGAAGGGCGGCGTCGCCTCCAGCGGGACCGTGGCGCCGGCCGACGGCAACCCGAGGATCACGAAGATGAGCATGCTGACCAGCAGGCCGCCCGTGCCCAGCACCGAGAGCAGCGAGCTGGAGGTGATGCCCACCGCGGCGATCGCGAACACCCCGTACGCCCAGAGTTGCCAGCCGAGGTCGATGGGCATGCCGAGCCCGTGGGCGATGGTCACGTAAACGGCCGAGGTGAGCAACCCCAGCAGCACCATGATCGCCCACTTGAGCAGCAGGGTCTGGAAGCGCGAAATTCTGACCTGCTCGGCGAAGCGATACACCGGGCCGAATTCGGCCGGTACGTAACCGAGTAACGCATCGACCAGCGTGCTGACCACGATGCTGCCGGTGAACCCCGCCAGCAGTAGCAAGAGCGCGTAATAGAAGGCCGACAGCCCGTTGCCGGTGCCGTCGGGCAGCGGGTTGTACACAGTCGACTCGATCTCGATCGGAGAGGAAAGGCCCTCTTCGGCGGCCCCGGCGAGCGGGGCGCCGCCCGTCTGCGCCTTGACCTGAGCCAGAAGTCGTTCGCCCACTTCGCCATTGGCCACGCCCATCGCCATGTTCAGGGTCTGGCCGGCGATGCTGGCGCCGAGCGTGCCTGCCCGCGGATTGGTCGAAATCGTGATCACGGGCCGTTCCGCAGGACCGGGCATCACCGCACTCGTCCCCAGGTCCCGAAGCTTCGACGAGAAGCTCGGCGGTATCAGCACCGAACCGTACACGTGACCCGTCTCCAGTTGATGCCTGGCTGCGTCACGGGTGAGCACGCGGACGTCGAACTTGTTCTTGTCCAGCCCTTTCACCAACCGGCCGGTCAACTCCGCGCCCCCCGGCCCGGCATCCTCGTTCACCACGGCGATGGGGAAGTGCCGCAGGTTGGTCATCGGGTTCAAGATGCCGCCCAGGTACAGCGCGCACAACGCCGACATCAGCGCCAGCGTGATGACGAGCGGCGCCGCCCAGAACCGTACGGTCCGGACCGCCTTGATGTTCCGGTTGGGGTTGGGCGCCGCGTGTTGCGGTCGCGATTGAGACATGCCGGCTCCTGTCTGTCACGCCCACTCTATGGGCTTAGTCGCCGAGCTTCGCGTGCATCTCCCAGACCAGTAGTTCCGATGGCTCGTTCGCCGTCACTCGTCGGCCGGCGCAGTCGGCGAACCGAACGGCGTCACCCTCCTGCAGGTCGCCCACGCCTTCGCAGGTGACCGCGCCCCGGGCCGTGTATAGGTGCAGGTAGGGCGCTTTGGGGAGGCTCACCTGGTCGCCGGTCCGCAACCGCCCGGCGTGCAGCGCGGCATTGCGGTTGTGCAGGGCGATCGCACCGTCTCGCCCGGGGATGCCGGAGGCGATCGTCACGAGTGTGCCGTCCAACAGCTTCGCGTCGATCTCGTGCTGTTGATACCCCGGGGCGATGCCGGCCTCGTCGGGCACCACCCACATCTGCACGAAATGCACTGGCTCCGTGGATGAATCGTTCTTCTCCGAATGCAGGATTCCGCTGCCCGCTGACATGCGCTGGGCCAGGCCCGGATAGATGACGCCGCGGTTGCCGATGGAGTCCTGATGTGCCAGTTGACCCTGCAAGACCCAGGTCACGATCTCCATGTCCCGGTGCGGATGCGTGTCGAATCCGGTTCCGGGCGCGACGATGTCGTCGTTGTTCACCAGGAGTAGTCCGTGGTGGGTGTTGTCCGGGTCGTAGTGGTCGCCGAACGAGAACGAGTGTCGGGAGGTCAGCCAGGGTGTGGTGGTGACGGCCCGCGTGTCCGCGCGACGGACTTCCACGTGGGCTGCCATGTCGTCAGCCTAATCGGCGGAGCGGTCAGGCCACCGTCGCGGTGAGCAGCCCCTGGGCATGCCGGAGGGCGGCGTCGAGCTCGGGCAGGGTCAGCCTGGCGGCGCGGCCCAAGTGGATCTCGATCTGGTATTCGGGCTGGGCGTCCGGCCCGAAAATCGGCAGGACCACGAATTCGGCTGCCGCCAAATCGGTTTCGAGGGTATCGGTGATCGATTGCAGCGTCACCATCGTCATCAGGGTGGTGAGCTGGCGGGTGACCTGGGTCGTCGGCTCCAGGGACGCGAGCACATCCGCCAGCCGGTTGTGCAGCGACTGATGGGTGTCGTCGAAGCGCCATGCGCCGTAGCCACGGGCGCGGATAGCGGCGAGCACCCGCTGGTGTTCCGCGATTTCCGATCGGGTCAGCCGCGGCAGCACTCTTTGCAGCCAGGCGTTGACCAAGTCGTCCTCGCGCCAGGCCATCGCGACCAGGCCGAACGGCGGGTCGATGGGGAAGCGCTGGCCGACCGCCTGCCCGCCGTCGGTGCCATGGCCGACCGCGTCGACGGTGGTCAGGTGGCGGCCGCCGATTCTCGACATCGAGCAGCCGGCGCCGAGCGCCTCGTGCAGGAACCGCAGCGCCTCGCGGCCGCGGTCCAGCAACGGGAATTGCTCACGCAGCCCGTGCACCAGCCCGAACAGGCCGCTGCCGAGCACGTACCGGCGATCTTCGCGCCGGGCCACCCAGGCTCGCCCCTCCAGCTCGGCCAGCACCAGGGCGCAGGTGGAGGTGCTGATCGCGCAACGCTTCGCCAGCTCAGCCGACGCCAGCCCCCGCGGGGAATCCGCAAGCGCGGCAAGCACATCCATCACACGGCCGGTGGGCGGCGATTTGGCGGTTGACGTACCGATGCGCACCTCCCTACTATCCGTCCAAAATACAAGGATAATCGTCCTAATATTAGGAGACAATCCGTCATGATCAAGGTGGGAGTGTGGGGGCCGGGTTCCATGGGGGTGATCGCGCTGCGCGGCGTGATCGACCACCCGGAGTTGCAGCTGGTCGATCTCGTCGTGCACAGCGATGCCAAGGCGGGTCGCGACGCGGGCGAGCTGTGCGGGACCGGGCCGGTCGGGGTGGTGGCCACCCAGGACCCGGCGGAGCTGCTCGCCGGCGAGGCCGAGGCGGTGGTGTACGCCGCCGGCGCCAACCTGCGACCGCTGGAGGCCGTCGGGGACATGGTCTCGATCCTGCGGGCCGGTAAGAACGTGGTGTCCTGTTCGGTGGTGCCGCTGGTCTTTCCCGACGGGGTTGACGCCGCTTTCACCGACCCGCTGCGGGCGGCCGCGCGCGACGGCGGTGCGTCGTTCTTCACCACCGGCATCGACTCCGGGTTCGCCAATGACGTTCTGCCGCTGCTGCTTACCGGGGTTTCGCGGTCGATCGACTCGGTGCGCATGACGGAGATGTTCAACTACGCCACGTATCCGGACCGGGCGGCGGTGTACGAGATCCTCGGGTTCGGCAAGCCGCCGGAGTACCAGGCGTTTGCGGCCCAGCCCGGGATGTTCGCCTTCGGCTGGGGGCCCGTCCTGCACCAGCTCGCCGCCGGCCTGGGGGTCAAGATCGACAACATCGAGGAAAGCAACGAACGCATTCCCGCCACCGAGTCCTTCGACACACCCACCGGCCACATCGCCGCCGGGACCATCGCGGCCATGCGCTCCACGTTGACCGGATACGTCGGCGGCAAGCCAACTTTCATCCTCGACCACGTGACCCGGATGCGCGACGACGTCGCGCCGGACTGGCCGCAGCCGAACATCTCGATCCCGCCGAAGGACCTCGGCTATGGGGCCGCCTCCGGGCGCGGCCTGTATCGGGTGGAGATCGAGGGATCCCCAAGCATGCGGTGCGAATTCGAGATGGCCGAAGACCACGACCACGACCTGGGTGCACGCATCGCCGGCGCCTCGCGGATGGTCAACGCCATCCCCGCGGTGTGCGCGGCCCCACCCGGGCTGCTCTCGGCGCTGGACCTACCGCTGATCACCGGGGCCGGCTTGGTCCGCCCGGTGGCGGGACCGCCGCCGGACAGCCGCCTGTTCTAGGGCCGGTCGCCGGGATAGGTGGCGGCGGCGAGCTCGAGGATCTCGGCCCGGTCAGCCGCGAGGATGAACCCGCTGCTGATCGACGCATCGAGGGCGGCGGTGAAGCGTTCCAGGTACTGCGTCATTCCCCCTGGGTAGAGCCGGCGCAACGTGCCGGCGTCGAAGAGTTCCCCAGAGCCGAAGAGCCCGGCCATGACGCCCTCGTCGCCGCCGAGTCCGCAGGTTCGCGCGACCGGCACGTCCACCCACGGCGTTCTGATGCCGCCCTGCGCCAGTCCGTTAGCGTCCGGAACGGGTTGCGGTCCATAGGCATCGCGCACCTGCATGGGCGCCGCGCTGGGCGCCGGCGCACCGGTGCCCACCCAGGTGTTCAGCGCGGCGAGCGCCGCCTGTACCACGTAGTGGTGCTGCGGGGCGAAGTTGATGTAATGCGAAAAACGTTGTCCCAAGAGCACGTTGGTCGGAGCGTAGGCGGCGACGAGGTGCGTGAGCGGTGCCGAGCCGCTGTCGATCGGCGCTACCTGGATGGTGTAGTTGTCGGCGTGCGCGGCGCCGGGAATCTCCCAGACCCGCAGCCATCGGTTGTCGGGTTGCCTGGCGAAGTAATAGCCTTCCCGTGCGCCACCGAAAAGATCGGTCTCGGTGATGATCGTCAGCAACGGCACCCGCAGGTCCGGCCGGAACGCGACGGCCTGGGGTGCGCCGGTTTCGTCGAAGATGGAGCTTCCGTCGAGTGGTGCGGCGGGTCCGAACCTCGAATGGACGAAGAAGCCGTCGTATGTCGCGGCCAGCGGGTCGACCGCGTTGACGTAGGTGGTGAGAAACATCGCCGACTGCGACTCGCCCAACGCAATGACGTGCCGGGCCCGCAGGTCGCCCAAAATCACTGTGGCGCGGGAGCTTTTGATGAGCCCGCCGACTTGAGAAAAGATGTCGTAGGAGAAGGCGTCACCCGGATGGTGCAGCGGCGCATAGCGCGTCGGGTCCTGGCTTTTCAGCGACATGTCGACCCCGAGCAGACTCGCGCCACCGTCGATCCCGACCCGCTGGGCCGAGACGGCGACGTACGCGTAGCCCGCGCGAATGATCTCCCGGTGCGCCATCATCCACACCGCCGGCGCGTCGAGGCCGCCGCTGACGTTGAGCCATTCGACCAGCACCGTCCCGTTGAACAGCGCCGGATCCGCGGGTGTCAGCACCACCAAGCGGGTGGTGTAATCCGCTGTCGCGGAGGGCGTTACGCTCCACCGCCCGTCGGACTCCAGCTCCGCCGCTGGGGCGTAGGACGTGGCCGTCCCCGAGACGAAGAACTCCTCGGCGCGGTAGCCCACGTCGGCGAGGTCGAAAGCGCCCAACAGCAGCAGGGGCCGACCGGGCGCGGGTGTGATGTCGAGCGGGTCGGTCATAGCGAATCGGGCAGCCCGAACTTCGCGAACAACTTCTCGTCGAGGAACGCGACCACATGTGACACCCGGTCGCCGCGCACGTCCAGCACGTGCAACTGGAAGGGGACGTGCCGCTCCCCGGCGCGCATGTACATCGCGGCGCCGGGTTGGCCGTTGGCGACCAGCGGCAAGAGGCGCATGTCGCCGGGTGACTCGGCGGGGCATTGCTGATGAATGAGGGTGACGATGTCCCGCGCACCCTGATACCAGCCGGTGTAGGGCGGCATCTCCCAGATCGCCTCGGCGGTGAACAGCTCCACCAGGCGGTCGATGTCGTAGGTCTCGAAGGCGGCGATGTAGCGATCGAGCAGGTCCTGCGTCTCGGCCGAATCCGGTGCCGCCAACCGGTCGCCGGCGCTGGGCCCGACGGCGTCCAGCTGGGACCGGGCCCGCTGCAGCAGGCTGTTGACGGCGGTCGTGGTCGTGCCGATCGCCGCGGCGACCTCGGCGGACTTCCACTGCAGCACGTCACGCAGCAGCAGCACCGCCCGCTGTCGTGGTGAAAGATGTTGCAGCGCGGCGACAAACGCCAACCGGACCGACTCGCGTGACCCGACTATGACCGACGGGTCGGCTGGGTCGTTCGTCAGGTCCGGGAGTGGCTCGAGCCAGGGCACCTCGCGGCGCTCCTGCAGCTCGGCGGTCGGGTCGGCGCTCGGGCCGCCCAGGCCGGTCGGCAGCGGTCGGCGTTGCCGCCCTTCCAGGGCGCTCAGGCAGGTGTTGGTGGCGATGCGATGCAGCCACGTCCGCATCGAGGACTTGCCCTCGAAGCGGTCGTAGGCCTTCCACGCCCGCAGCAACGTTTCCTGAACCAGATCCTCTGCGTCGTGCAACGACCCGGTCATCCGGTAGCAGTGGGCGAGCAGCTCACGGCGGTACGGCTCGGCACGCGCCGAGAAATTGCCGCCGACCGCCGGGTCGAGGTCGGAGTTCGCGGTGTTTTGCGCAAGCAGCCCCACGTGCATGAGCCTACGACAGTGTCTGGCAGGGCGACCTGCACCGGGAGCCATTACGCTGCCCGTAATGACTAGGACCGTGCAGTGAACCGAGCCGAACGGAACTTCGACGGATTCGGTGGCGTGCGCATCGTTTACGACGTCTGGACACCCGACACCCCGGCACGCGCGGTGGTCGTCCTGTCGCATGGTCTCGGCGAATATGCCCGCCGGTACGACCACGTCGCGCAGCGTTTCGGCGCGGCGGGCCTGGTCACGTACGCGCTGGACCACCGCGGGCACGGCCGCTCGGGCGGCAAGCGGGTGCTGGTGCGGGACATCTCCGAGTACACCGCGGACTTCGACAGCCTGGTCCGGATCGCCACCCGCGAGCATCCCGGCCTCAAGTGCATCGTGCTCGGGCACAGCATGGGCGGCGCCATCGTGTTCGCCTACGGCGTGGAACGCCCCGACAACTACGACCTGATGGTGCTGTCGGGGCCGGCCGTGGCGGCGCAGGATCAGGTGTCGCCGCTGATGGTGCTGGCCGCCCGCGTGCTCGGCGCCCTGGTGCCCGGCCTGCCGGTCCAGGAGCTCGACGTCGACGCCATCTCCCGGGACCCGGCGGTGGTGAAGGCCTACAAGAACGATCCGCTGGTGTACCACGGCAAGGTCCCGGCCGGCATCGGTCGGGCCCTGTTGCAGGTCGGCGAGACGATGCCGGAGCGGGCGCCGGCGCTGACGGCGCCGCTGCTGGTGGTGCACGGCTCCGACGACCGTCTGATCCCCGTCGCCGGCAGCCGGCGCCTGGTCGAGTGCGTGGGCTCCACCGACGTGCAACTGAAGGTCTACCCGGGGCTTTACCACGAGGTCTTCAACGAGCCGGAGCGCGACCAGGTGCTTGGCGACGTGGTCTCGTGGATCACCGCGCGGCTCTGAGCCGAAAGTGTCGGATCGCTCCCGTAGTTTGGCGCATATGACCCGCGCCGGCGACGATGCGGAAAGAAGTGATGGGGTGGGGGTACCCCCTGCCGCGAAGCGACGAGGGGGAGAGCGGCGCATATGACCGACGACAAAATGCTGGCCCGCATCGCCGCACTGTTGCGTCAGGCCGAAGGCACCGACAACTCGCACGAGGCGGACGCCTTCATGAGCGCCGCGCAGCGGTTGGCGACGGCGGCCTCGATCGACTTGGCGGTGGCGCGCTCGCACGCCGCCGACCGCTCGCCGGCGCAGGCACCAATCCAGCGCACCATCACCATCGGAAACGCGGGCACCAAGGGATTGCGGACGTATGTGCAGCTGTTCGTGTTGATCGCCTTGGCCAACGACGTGCGCTGTGATGTGGCGTCGAATTCGACGTTCGTTTACGCCTACGGGTTCGCCGAGGACATCGACGCTACGCACGCGTTGTACGCCAGCCTGGTCGTCCAGATGGTGAGGGCGTCGGACGCCTACCTCGCGTCGGGTGCGCACCGGCCCACGCCGACCATCACCGCGCGGCTGAACTTCCAGCTGGCCTTCGGGGCGCGGGTGGGCCAGCGCCTGGCGGAGGCGCGCGACGAGGCCCGGCGCGAGGCCACCAAGGACCGCAGGCGACCGCCGGGCACCGCTATTGCGTTGCGGGACAAGGATGTCGAGCTGCACGATTATTACCGGAATGCGTCGAAGGCGCGCGGCACCTATCAGGTGAGCCGGGCGACGGCCGGCTATTCCTCGGCGGCGCGGCGCGCCGGCGACCGCGCCGGTCGGCGGGCGCGGCTGGGCAACAGCCCCGAACTGCCCGGAGCGCGCACCCCGCTGGGCCGGTGAGCCCGCGGCAGTCCGCGAAGCGGGACTCCCAGCGGGCCAAGGTGTACGCGGCCGAGGAGTTCGTCCGGACGCTGTTCGATCGTGCCGCCGAACACGGGTCGCGCGCCGTGGACTTCTTCGGCGCGCAGCTCACGCTGCCGCCGGAGGGACGATTCGGCTCGGTCTCCGCCGCCCAGCGCTATGTTGACCAGGTGCTTGCGTTGCCGGCGGTGCGCCGGCGGTGGCCCTCCGTCCCGCCGCTGCGGGTGCGCCCGCGACGGGCCGCCACCGCGGCCCACTACGAATTTCGTGATGGCGCAGGCTTTATCGCGGTCCCCGACCGCGACACCGCCGACTGGGCGCTGCGCGAGCTGGTGGTGCTCCACGAAGTCGCGCACCACCTGTGCCAGGCCGAGCCCCCACACGGCCCGGAGTTCGTCGGGACGTTCTGCGAGCTCGCGGAGCTGGTGATGGGCCCCGAACTCGGGTACGTGCTGCGCGTCGTGTACGCGAAAGAGGGTGTGCGGTGAGCTCGTTCGGCGGCGACGCCGACGCCCGAGCACGCGAGGTCGAAGCCCGGATGACCGACGACGAGCGATTCGCGCTGCTGGTCGGGGTGATGGGTGCCGGTGAAATGTGGCCGGTGCGCGACGAGCGCATCCCGCCGGGCGCTCCGATGAGCGCCGCCTACGTCCCCGGCGTACCGCGGCTGGGCGTACCGGCATTGTTGATGAGCGATGCCGGGCTGGGCGTGACCAACCCCGGCTATCGCCCGGGCGACACGGCCACCGCGCTGCCCGCCGGGCTCGCGCTGGCCGCCGGCTTCGACCCGGCACTCGCCCGCGCCGCAGGCGAGGTGATCGGCCGGGAGGCCCGCAGCCGCGGGTTCAACGTGCAGCTCGCCGGCGCCATGAACCTCGCGCGCGACCCGCGCAACGGACGCAACTTCGAATACCTCTCCGAGGACCCGCTTTTGACCGCGACTATCGCCGCGGAGTCGATCGACGGCATCCAGCGGCAACGTGTGATCTCGACGGTCAAGCACTTCTCGTTGAACTGCAACGAGACCAATCGGCACTTCTTGGACGCAGTCATCGACCCCGACGCGCATCGCGAATCCGACCTGCTGGCCTTCGAGATCGCCATCGAGCGCGCGCGGCCCGGTGCCGTGATGGCCGCCTACAATAAGGTCAACGGAACCTACGCCGCCGCCAACGACGTCCTGATCAACGGGGTCCTGAAAGGTGCCTGGGGATACCGGGGCTGGGTCATGTCCGACTGGGGGGCCACGCCGTCCTGGGAGTGCGCGCTGGCCGGGCTGGACCAAGAGTGCGGGGCGCAGATCGACGCGCTGCTGTGGCGGTCGGAGACATTCGGTGAGCCGCTGCGGGCCGCCCATGCCGACGGCAGGCTGACCCACGAACGCCTCACGGACATGGTCCGGCGGATCCTGCGGTCGATGTTCGTGGTCGGCGTCGACCGGGCCGAAGCCGCGCCCGCGCCGAACATGGCCGCCCACAACGAGATCGCATTGCGGATCGCCCGGCAGGGAATCGTGCTGTTGACCAACCGCGGGCTGCTGCCCCTGGCGCCGGAGTCGACCGCCCGGATCGCCGTCATCGGCGGATATGCCCACGCCGGGGTGCCGGCCGGCTACGGGTCGAGCGCCGTCGTCCCGCCGGGCGGCTACGCGGCCGTCGTCCCGATCGGCGGCTCGGGGCTGGAGGCCGGGCTGCGCAAGCTGCACCTGCTGCCGTCCGCCCCGCTGGATGAGCTGCGAAAGCAATTCCCCAGTGCCCAAATCGAGTTCGACCCCGGCGTCAGTCCCGCCGAGGCCGAGTCCGCGGCGCGGCGCGCCGACATCGCCATCGTGTTCGCAATCCGCGCCGAAGGGGAGGGCTTCGACATCGCGGACCTGTCGCTGCCCTGGGGGCAGGACGCGTTGATCTCCGCCGTTGCGGCCGCCAACCCCAACACCGTCGTGGTGCTCGAAACCGGCAACCCGGCGAGCATGCCCTGGCGAGACTCGGTCCAGGCCATCGTGCAGGCCTGGTATCCGGGGCAGTCGGGCGGGCGAGCCATCGCGGAAATCCTTGCCGGCCAGGTCAATCCATCGGGCAGGCTGCCGATCACCTTTCCGGCCGACCTGAGTCAGACGCCGCGCCCGGAGCTGCCCGGCCTTGGCCTGCCATGGGGGGAGCCGAGCACGATCGACTACGCCGAGGGATCCGATGTCGGCTACCGCTGGTTCGCCACCGCCGGCGAGGCCCCGATGTTCGCCTTCGGTCATGGGTTGTCGTACACCGACTTTGCATACCGTGATCTGACGGTCACCGGAGGGGACACGGTGACCGCCGGCTTCAGCGTCGTCAACGTCGGCGACCGCGCCGGGGCCGACGTCCCGCAGTTGTACCTGACCGCCGCCCCGGACCGAGAATGCCTGCGGTTGCTGGGATTCGAACGGGTCGAACTCGAGCCGGGGGCCACCCGCCGCGTCACCATCGAGGCCGACCCGCGCCTGCTCGCCCGCTACGACGGCAGCGTGGGAAGCTGGCGCATCAGGGCGGGCGGCTATCGGGTCGCGGTCAGCGCGTCGGCGGTCGCGCCGCGGCTGACGGCGGCGGTAGAGCTCGCCGGTCGTACGTTCGGGCGCTGATGCCCGGCCGCATCGAGTGTGCGTTCACGGCTTTGACCGTGCACTCAGGGCTGGTTTCCCCGGCGTGTCGCCGGCCTGGACGCACACTCGACGCGGGCCTCAGTGGACTACTTGACCGGGGTCAGCTCGTCGCCGCAGGTGCAGCGGTACGGCTCACCCGAACCTGAGCAGTGGCAGGGAACCTCAATGCGAACGCGGCACCCGCAGCCCTCGTGACCACAGGTCAGTTCGGTGCCTGCTTCGTAATTTGCCATTTCACTCATCCATTCCTTTGTCGTGACTCTTACGGCTGTGATCGACCACATCGTCACTATATACCCCCCATGGGTATCTGGTAAATGGCCGTGACCCGTCCGATACCGATCGGACCGTCGCTGCCGGTGCGGCCTCCCGCGGCTAGCGTTGATCGCATGACGCAGAAACCAACCCCCCAAGAAGTCGACGCCTTTCTGGACAACACCGTGGTTGGCGATGATGCGGCCCTGAGCGCGGCAGTGGAAGCCAGCGACGCCGCCGGGTTACCGCAGATTGCCGTGTCGGCCCAGCAGGGCAAGTTTCTGAGCCTGTTGGCCGGGGCCATCCGGGCGCACCGCATCCTCGAGATCGGCACGCTGGGCGGCTTCAGCACCATCTGGCTGGCCCGCGGCGCCGGCCCGCAGGGCCGGGTGGTGACGCTGGAGTACGAGCCCAGGCACGCCGAGGTCGCACGGGCCAACCTGGAGCGGGCGGGTCTCGCCGACCGGGTGGAGGTGATAGTGGGCGCCGCGCTGGACACGCTGCCGACATTGAACGGCGGCCCGTTCGACCTGGTGTTCATCGACGCCGACAAAGAGAACTACGTCGCGTACCTGGAGTGGGCGGTCCGGCTGGCCCGTCCCGGCGCACTCATCGTGGCGGACAACGTCATTCGAGAAGGGCAGGTCCTGGACCCGCAGGACAACGCCCAGGCGCGGGCCGTGCGGGAGACGTTGGAATTGATGGGTAAGCACCCGCGACTCGACACGGCAGTGATCCAAACGGTGGGAGCCAAGCGCTGGGACGGCTTCGCGCTCGCGTTGGTGCGTTAGCGTCGGTCAGCGCGGGCTGAGGTCGGCGACCGCCTGGGCGGCGGAGGTGAGTTCGCCGATGCGCAGCGCGGTTTCACCGGCGTACAGCGCCGCACGGTCCACCCAGGCATCGGGCATCGTGGCGAGCGGTGCGAGCGGCGTGAACAGCGGGCGGCTCGCCGACTGCAGGCGCATCAATGCGGCGGCGTCGAAGTAGCCCAGCGCGGCCATCGAGCGGCTCGCCGAGTTGATGGACGCCGGCAAAGCTTTTGCCCAGCCGTCGTCGCGGCACCAGCGCCGCGTCGCGGCGTTGGGTACGACGCGATGCCGCAGCGGCCAGCTCAGGCCGAACAAGTTGGTTTCGATCGTCTTGTCCGCCTGGGCTACTCGCCGCTGATACTCCCGGTTGGCGTTGGCCTCGTGCGTCATCAGGAATCGCGTTCCGGCGACGACGCCGCTGGCGCCCGCCGCCAGGGCGGCCCGGGTGTCGGTGCCGGTGGCGATACCGCCGGCGAGAAACACGGGGCGAGTGCCGGCCCCGGCCAGCGCCTGCGGCAGGAACTGCAGTGCCGGTATGGTGCCAACGAGGTGGCCACCGGCCTCGCGGCCCTGGGCGATCAAACCATCGGCGCCCCAACCGATAGCGGCGCCGGCCTGTGCCGCGGTACCGACCATCACGAAGACGAAGATGCCGGCATCGCGAAGGTGCTGCACGAGTCCCCGCTTTTCGCCGAACGCCAGCACGACGACGTCAACACCGGCGTCGACGCAGACCGCGACGTGCGAGCGATGCACAAAGGGCATCAACAGGTTCACCGCGACAGCGCGGCCCGGCGCCCGCTCGCGCACCTCATCGATGGCCGCCCGGAGCCGGCGCGGGGTGGCCAGGCCCAGGGTGCCGAGGCCGCCCGCCTGGGCGACCGCGGCCGCCAGCGCCCCACCCGCCAGGCCACCGCCCATGCCCGCCTGCGCGACCGGAACGTCCAGGCGCAGCCGGTCCGCGAGGTCCATGTGTTAAGACGCTACGCGGGAGGTCAATCCGGCTTCTGGCGGGCTTGATTTCGTTGCTGGCGCGCCGCGATCGAGCGTAATCTTGACGGCAGATGGATGGGTGCAGCCGGCTCAAAAGGCTTGCTGCATAACAGAAAGGTCACAAAATGAGTACAGTCCATTCATCAATCGATTACCACCCGGATTTGTTGGCTCTACGCGCGAGCTATGACCGCGTCGCCGAGTCGATGAGTGCGCACGTCACCTTCGGGCTGGCGTTGCTGACCGGCCTGTATGTGGCCGCGTCACCGTGGATGGTGGGTTTCAGCGCGACGGGGTCGCTCGCCACGTCGAACCTGGTTGCCGGAATCGCGGCGGCGTTCTTGGCGTACGGGTTCGCGACGGCGCTCGACCGCGCCCACGGCATGACCTGGACGATGCCGGTGCTCGGTGTGTGGGTCATCGTCTCGCTGTGGATTCTGCCGGGCGTCGTGCTGACCGCCGGCATGATGTGGTCGAATATCATCGCCGGTGCGTTGCTGACGGTGTTGGGCCTCAACGCCACGTACTTCGGCAGGCGCACGCGCGAGGCGGCCACCCACGCATAGTTTCCAAACCCGTTGAGCGAAGCGGCGATCGGACCTAACCGCAGACCGCGCCGATCGCCGCCGAGCTCACCAGCTTGACGTACTTGGCCAGTACGCCGGTTTGGTAGCGCGGCGGGGGAGGGGTGAAACCCTCTCGCCGGGAATCGAATTCGGCCGGATCGACCAGGACGTCGAGGACCCGGTTGGCGACGTCCAGGCGGATCGGGTCGCCGTCGCGCAAAAAGGCGATCGGCCCGGCATCGACCGCCTCGGGTGCGATGTGGCCCACGCACAGGCCGGTCGTCCCGCCGGAGAAGCGGCCGTCGGTCAGCAGCAGTACGTCCTTACCCAGTCCGGCACCCTTGATCGCGCCGGTGATCGCGAGCATTTCCCGCATCCCGGGCCCGCCCTTGGGGCCCTCGTAGCGGATCACCACTGCGTCGCCCTTGGTGATCGTCCCGTCCTCGAGGGCGTCCAGCGCGGCGCGCTCACCGTCGAAAACCCTTGCCGTGCCCTCGAACACCTGCGAGTCGAAACCGGCCGACTTGACCACCGCGCCCTCGGGCGCCAGCGATCCGCGCAGGATCGTGATGCCGCCGGTCGGGTGGATGGGATTGTCCAGGGCCCGCAGCACCTTGCCATCCGGGTCGGGCGGGTCGATCGCGGCCAGGTTCTCGGCAACGGTCTCACCCGTCACCGTCAGGCAATCCCCGTGCAGCAGACCGGCATCCAGCAGCGCTTTCATCGCCACCGGCACGCCGCCGATCTGGTCGACATGCGACATGACGTGGCGGCCAAACGGTTTGACGTCGGCCAGATGCGGAACCTTCGAACCGATCCGGCTGAAGTCGTCGAGCGACAGCTCGACGTCGGCCTCGTGCGCGATCGCCAGCAGGTGCAGCACGGCGTTGGTCGACCCGCCGAACGCCATCACCACCGCAATGGCGTTTTCGAACGCCTCCTTGGTGAGGATGTCGCGGGCGGTGATGCCGCGGCGCAGCAACTCCACGACGGCCTGGCCGCTGCGGCGGGCAAACCCGTCGCGGCGGTAATCGGTGGCCGGCGGCGACGCGCTGCCGGGCAACGACATGCCGAGGGCCTCCGCGGCGCTGGCCATCGTGTTGGCGGTATACATGCCGCCGCACGCGCCCTCGCTGGGACAGATTGCGCGCTCGATGGCGTCGACGTCCTCCCGGGACATCAAGCCGCGGGCGCACGCGCCGACGGCCTCGAACGCGTCGATGATGGTGACCTCGCGTTCTGTGCCGTCGGACAGCTTCGCTCGTCCGGGCAGGATGGAGCCTGCATACAGGAACACCGCCGCCAGATCCAGGCGCGCGGCGGCCATCAGCATCCCGGGCAGCGACTTGTCGCAGCCGGCCAGGAGCACCGACCCGTCGAGGCGCTCGGCCTGCATCACGGTCTCGACGCTGTCGGCGATCACCTCGCGCGACACCAGCGAAAAGTGCATCCCCTCGTGGCCCATCGAGATCCCGTCGGAAACCGAGATCGTCCCGAACTCGAGCGGGTAGCCGCCGGCCGCGAACACGCCTTCCTTGACCGCCTTGGCGAGGCGGTCCAGCGAGAGGTTGCACGGCGTGATCTCGTTCCACGACGACGCCACCCCGATCTGCGGCTTGGCGAAGTCCTCGTCACCCATGCCGACCGCCCGCAGCATGCCGCGGGCGGCGGCCTTCTCCAGGCCGTCGGTTACGTCACGACTGCGCGGTTTGATGTCGGTGACTCCAGTCGCATCGCGTGTTGTGGCCATCCTGCAAGTATGCGTGAACTGGCCGGACGGCAAATCCGCGGGTCATACCCGGGCGGGGTATAAAGTGAATTCGTGGCGCCCGACGGGCGCGTAGTGGCAGAGGTGAGGCAGGCGATGACGAACGAGCACGGATATTCGCAGCAGAAGGACAACTACGCCAAGCGGCTGCGGCGCATCGAGGGTCAGGTGCGAGGCATCGCCAAGATGATCGAGGAAGACAAGTACTGCATCGACGTCCTCACCCAGATCAGCGCCGTGAACAGCGCCCTGCGTTCCGTCGCGCTGAACCTGCTTGACGAGCACCTCAACCACTGCGTCACCCGGGCCGTGGCCGAGGGCGGCGACGATGCCGATCACAAGCTCGCCGAAGCTTCCGCCGCCATCGCGCGCCTGGTTCGTTCCTGATTGGTGATCGAGTTGAGACCCGAGCTCCGGCCCTGACAAGGGGGGAGCCGTAGTTGCGGTCCGTACGGTAAGGCAGTGTGATCGCATTAGGCGCGACAACCCAGGACCTGGGTAGCCCGGCCGATACCGACGCCATGACTGCCGAACCCAATGCTGCCGCGCGAACGTGGACCCCACGGATCGCCGCCCAGCTCGTTGTGCTGGCCGCGGCGGCCTTCATCTATGTCACCGCTGAGATCCTGCCCGTCGGCGCGCTGCCGGCCATCGCCCGCAACCTGCACGTCAGCCTGGTGCTGGTGGGCACCCTGCTGTCGTGGTACGCCCTGGTGGCGGCCCTGACGACGATCCCGCTGGTGCGCTGGACCGCGCACCTGCCGCGCCGCCGGGTGTTGGTGATCAGCCTGACCTGCCTGACCGTCTCCCAGGTGATCTCCGCGCTGGCACCCACCTTCGCGGTGCTGGCCGCCGGTCGCGTGCTCTGCGCGCTCACCCATGGCCTGCTCTGGTCGGTCATCGCGCCGATCGCGACCCGGCTGGTGCCGCCAAGCCACGCCGGCCGCGCGACGATGTCGATCTACATCGGGACCAGCCTCGCGCTGGTCGTCGGCAGCCCGCTGACCGCGGCGATGAGCCTGATGTGGGGCTGGCGCCTGGCGGTGGTGTGTGTGACCGTGGCCGCCGCCATCGTCACGGTGGCCGCCCGGGTGATGTTGCCGGAGATGGTGCTCACCGCGGACCAGCTCAAGTGCGTGGGTCCCCGGGCCCGCCACCACCGCAACCGCCGGCTGATCATCGTCAGCATCATCACCATGATCGGCGTGACCGGGCATTTCGTCTCTTACACCTACATCGTCGAGATCATCCGCGAAGTCGTCGGCGTGCGCGGGCCGAACCTCGCGTGGGTGCTGGCCGCCTATGGCGCCGCCGGGGTGGTCGCCGTGGGCATGGTGGCGCGGCCGCTCGACCGCCGGCCCAAAGGGGCGATCATCGGTTGCATGACCGGCCTGACGGCCGCGCTCGTCGTGCTGACCGCGCTGGCGCTGGGCGGCCGGCCCGCCGCGGCGGCAGCCCTGATCGGGACGGCAGCGATCGTGCTCTGGGGGGCGATGGCGACCGCCGTATCGCCGATGATGCAGTCCGCGGCGATGCGCAGTGGGGCCGACGATCCCGACGGGGCGTCGGGGCTGTACGTGACGGCGTTCCAGGTGGGCATCATGGCGGGCGCGCTGGCGGGCGGCTTGCTGTACGAGCGCAGCATCGTCCTGATGCTGGCCGCGTCGGCCGGTTTGATGGCGGCCGCGCTGGTCGGTGCGGCGGCCAACCGCCAGGCACTCGACGTTGCGCCGACAAGCTCAGGCGATTCATAGCTGGCCAGCTCAACGGCGCAAATGCGGCAAGAACGGGGCGCCCGGCACCCCGGAATGCGTTAGCTGGAGTGCGCCCTATGCCACACTGTGTCAGGAACTCGAGCGTGGAGGATGCATATGTCGGGCTGGACGCGAGGGAGGCTTTGGGCCACCCTGAACGCAGCCGGATTGGCTTCAATCATGGGTTTGGCACTGGTCTTGAGCGCCGCTCCGGCGCTGGCGGATCCGGACCCGGCCCCCGGCGATCCGGGCGTCGTGGCGGCCCCACCCGGCCCTGTCTCTTATACACATCT
>NZ_LZSZ01000099.1:0-9095 GCF_001665645.1 Mycobacterium sp. 852002-30065_SCH5024008
CGAAGCCTAGCGCGGCCGCTTTGTCACATCCGCCACTTACGCCCCCGAACGGAGGGATGCGGCTTTGTGCCCGCCTCATAGCGACAATGCGAGACACCATGCGCGGTAGCCGATTTTGTCGCTGCGAGGCGGGCACATCGTCGATCACCCGGCGCAGCGACGGAAGTGACGGCTGTGACCGGGCGACCGCGACGCAAGCTCAGCGGTCGGGTCCCCCGCGGAAGCGGTTGCCGATCCGGATCCCGGGCAGCAGCAGGCTGCGCGGCACGAATCGGCCGCCGGTGCTGACGACCTTGGGCACGACGCCCGGCACCACGCTGCGCCTGCCGGCGAGCATCCCGCCGATCGCCGCCTCGGCGACGTCGTGCGGCGAGACCTGCGCGATGGAAATGCTGAACCGCTCGGCGTTGGCGATCTCGGCCCACTCGGTCGGGACCGGCCCCGGGCACAGACACGTGACCGACACCCCCGTCCCGTGCAGTTCCTCGTGCACGGCTTCGGAGAAGGTCTGCACGAAGGCCTTGGTGGCCGAGTAGACCGCCATGTAGGGCACCGGCTGAAAACCGGCGATCGACGCGATGTTCATCACCGCGCCGGCGCCGCGCTGGACCATGCCGGGCAGGGCGGCGTGGGTGAGTTCCATCAACGCCAGCGCGTTGAGGGTGACCTCCTCGCTTTCGCGCTCGAGCGGCAGCTCGTGAAAGACCCCGCTGGTGCCGAACCCGGCGCTGTTGCACAGGCCGGCGATCGGCTCGGCGCGCAGCCGGTCCGCCAGCTTCCCGCGGCCCTTGGGATCGCCGAGGTCCAGCGGCAGCACCTCGACGGCCACCGAGTACTCCTGGCCCACCTCGTTGGCGAGTTCGTCGAGGCGTTCCCGGCGCCGCGCGACCAGCAGCAGCGGGAAGCCGCGGCGGGCCAGCCCGCGGGCAAGTTCGGCGCCGATGCCGGACGAGGCGCCGGTGATCACGACGGTGGTCTCGATGTCAGGTTTCGGAAGGCTCATGATGTCACCAATGTATCCCGCGAGTCGCCCGCACAAACGTCTCGCTGCGTTTGTCGAATTGCGTTGAATCACTTGATGATTCGTCGCCCTTGGCGGCGTGGGAGTCGCCGAACATGACGAACGCCCGGTTGCGCACCCGGTCCATCACCGCCGGGTTCACCGCGTCGGCGACGGCCGCGAATTGTCCGAACGGCGAGCTGGCCCGGCGGGGCCGGTGCACGATGGCGTCCGCGATCACCCCGGCCGCCTGATCCGGGGTCAGCGCCGGGAACTTGTCGTAGAGCGTCGTCGGGCTGATCATCGGGGTACGTACCAGGGCCATGTGCACGGTGGTGAACTTCACGCCGTCATTCACGGTCTCGGCCTGCAGCGAGTCGCACAGGCTGTCCAGCGCGGACTTGCTGGCGATGTAGGCGCCGAACCGCGGCGCGCGGGTCTGCACGCCGACCGAGGAGACGTTGATGATGTGCCCGAACCCCCGCTCCCGCATCCCGGGGATGAATTTGAGGATGAGCTGGACCGCGCCCAGGTAGTTCAGCTGCATGGTGCGCTGATAGTCGTGGATGCGGTCGTAGGACAGCTCCAGCGATCGCCGGATCGACCGCCCCGCGTTGTTGATCAGGATGTCGACCCCCCCGAGGTCCTTGAGCACCTGATCGGCCATCTCGGCGATCGCGTCCATGTCGGACAGGTCGCACGGGTAGACGTGGGCGGTGCCACCGTCGCCTTCGATTTCGGAGGCGACCTTCTCCAGGTTCTCGCGGGTGCGCGCGACCAGCACCACCACGCCACCGGCTTCCGCGATCCTCTTCGCGGCGGCCTCGCCGATGCCCGACGATCCCCCGGTAATAAGGACGGTCTTGCCTTTGACGGCCTCGCCGAGCGTGCGGCCCTGTACCGCGTCGAGCAGATTCCTCAGATAGAAGGGACGGTAACGACCCGCGGAGTTCGGGGTGTTGACGATGTGGGACACCGCCGCGATCGGCTTCTCCACCAAGTTCGCGAGCGGCTTTTCGACAAGATTCGTTAAGTCACCCAGATTCATCGGCTTCGGCTCCTGATGATGTCGGCCCCCCGACCGCAGCTGGCCTGCCCGTTGACCATGAGCTCCTTGCGGGGCGGTGTGAACGATGTGACGTGAGTCATTAAGCCAACCTAGGACATCAGCCCCCCGGCTCGATGCACATTGCTGGCATGTAACGCGGGCAGCGCGTCTCACGCCGCGCCCTACACAACCGCCAAGAGTGAGCAATCCGCTTGTTACGCAAAGACATCCGTGCGTGATCGCGAACTAACTGGCGGGCAACGCCGAAATGTTCCAATCGGGCTTATGAAAATTCTGGCACGCTTCCGCAAACCACAGCCGGTCGTCTACGACCGGATCGGCGGGCACGAGGCGATCGAAGTCGTGGTCGAGGACTTCTACGTCCGTGTGCTTGCCGATGACCAACTTTCCGGCTTCTTCACCGGAACCAACATGAACCGCCTCAAGGGCAGGCAGGTCGAGTTCTTCGCCGCCGCCCTCGGTGGGCCCGAGCCCTACACCGGGGCCCCGATGAAGCAAGTGCACCAGGGTCGCGGCATCACGATGCACCACTTCAACCTGGTGGCCAGGCATCTGTCCGACGCGCTCGCCGCGGCCGGGGTCCCACCCGAAACGGTGACCGAGATCATCGGCGCCATCGCGCCGCTGGCTCCCGAGATCGCGACGGGCGACGCCAACAAGGCCACCGTCTGACCGCTCCGCCGCGATTGCCGGCAATCTCGGCGTGTCGCGCCCGGGGGGCGGCCCGCAACCGGTAGTCAGCAGGTATGCGACTGCTCGCCGTCATCGTTGCGGCCCTGATGCTGGCCGCCTGCGGTGCGAAGACGACGCCGCCGTCGGCCGGCACCACCACTGGAACGACCACCACCACTACCCCGCCGACCGCAGCGGCACTCGACTGCGCCAAACCGGCCAACGCGGCCCAGCAGCAGGTGTGCGCCGATCCGCAGCTGACCGACCTCGACCACCGTCTGCAGGCCGCCTACCAACAGGCCCTCGCCCGGCCCGGCGCGGACCAGAGCGCGCTGACGTCCGCGCAGAACGGCTGGGCGACCACACGCGACGGTTGCTCGCAGAACCCCGAAACGCGCACCTGCCTGGTCGAGGCGTATCAGACGCGGCTGGTCCAGTTGGCCATCGCCGACCCCGGCACCCTGAGCCCGCCCGTGGTCACCTACCAGTGCCCCGCCGATGCCGGGCCGTTGACCGCGCAGTTCTACAACGAATTCGACCCGCCCGCGGCGGTGCTCAACTGGAAGGGCAACCAGGAGATCCTCTTCCTCGAGCCGTCCGGCAGCGGCGCCCGATACGGCCGGCAGGGCTCGGAGTATTGGGAGCACCAGGGCGAGGTCAAGCTCGAGTTGAACGGCACCAAATTCGTCTGCCGCGCGCCGTGAGCGCTGCCTAGCATGCTCGGCATGGGGCGCACATTCGACGACCTCGTTGCGGAGGCGGACGCGGCCCCCGTCGACGGCTGGGACTTCTCCTGGCTGGACGGGCGCGCCACCGAAGAACGCCCGTCGTGGGGTTACCAGCGTCAGATGAGCCAACGGCTGGGGAGCGTGTCGGCCGCGTGCGACATCGACACCGGGGGCGGCGAAGTGCTCGCCGGCGCCGAGAGGTTTCCGCCCACGATGGCCGCGACGGAGTCATGGCCGCCCAACGCGGCCCTGGCCACCCAACGCCTGCATCCCCGCGGCGTGGTGGTCGTGGTGACCGGGGGCGAGCCGCGGTTGCCATTCGCCGACGCGGCTTTCGACCTGGTGACAAGCCGCCACCCCATCGCAGTGCGGTGGCCCGAGATCGCCCGGGTGCTGCGGCCGGGCGGCACCTACTTCGCCCAGCAGATCGGGCCGGCGACCATGGGCGAACTCGTCGAATACTTCATCGGGCCGCAGCCGGAGAAATGGGCCGAGTTACACCCCGACGTCCAAAGCGCCGAGGCCCGGGCCGCCGGGATGGACGTCGTCGATATGCGCATGGAACGGATGCGGGCCGAGTTCTTCGACATCGGCGCCGTTATCTACTTCCTGCGCAAGGTGATCTGGACGGTGCCGGACTTCACGGTCGGCGCCTACCGGGAGCGGCTGCGTGAACTGCACGAGCGCATCGAAGCCGACGGGCCCTTCGTCGCGCACTCCACGCGGCTGCTCGTCGAGGCGCGCAAGCCCGGGTGATCAGCCCTCGGCGCGCAGCACGTCCAGCGCGTGCTGCAGATCGGGCGGGTAGGGGCTGACGATCTCCATCCGCCTGCCGTCGGCCGGATGGGCGAACGACAGTGAGCGGGCGTGCAGCCATTGCCGTTCCAGCCCAAGCCTTTTCGCGAGCTTCGGATCAGCACCGTAGACGAGGTCGCCGCAGCACGGGTGGTGCAGCGCAGAGAAGTGCACCCGGATCTGGTGTGTGCGACCGGTTTCCAGGTGCACGTCGAGCAGGCTGGCGGCGTGAAAGGCTTCGATGGTGTCGTAATGGGTGAGGCTGTGCCGGCCATCCTTGGTGACGGCGAACTTCCACTCGCCGCCGCGGTGCCGCCCGATCGGCGCGTCGATCGTCCCGCTCGACGGGTCCGGATGCCCCTGCACCAGCGCGTGATAGCGCTTGTCCACCGTGCGCTGCTTGAACGCCCGCTTCAGCACCGTGTAGGCGCGCTCCGACAGCGCCACCACCATCACCCCGGAGGTTCCGACGTCGAGGCGATGCACGATGCCCTGCCGCTCGGGCACGCCCGAGGTGGTGATCCGGTAGCCGGCGGCGGCCAGCCCGCCGAGCACCGTGGGCCCCGTCCACCCCACCGACGCATGCGCGGCCACCGCCGCAGGCTTGTCGACCGCGACGATGTCGTCGTCGGAATACAGGATCGTCATGCCCTCGATATCGACGGGCGTGTTCTCCACCGGCGCCGGGGCTTCGGGCAGGCGCACCTGCAGCCACGCGCCGCCGGTCAGCCGGTCGGATTTGCCGGCCTGCACGCCGTCCAGTTCCACCCCGCCGTCTTCGGCCAGGGCGGCCGCGGCGCTGCGGGACAGCCCCAGCAGGCGCGCCAGACCCGCATCCACCCGCATGCCCGCCAGCCCCTCGGGCACCGGCATGGAGCGGTCAGTCATTGGCGCTGGTCGGCCTGCGCCTGCCCACGGTGTCGAAGTCGTAGCCGAAGATCGACAGCACCACCAGCAGGATGGCGCCGCCCACCACCGAGGGGTCGGCGACGTTGAACACCGGCCACCAGCCGACCGACAGAAAGTCCACGACATGGCCGCGCAGCGGCCCGGGCGCCCGGAAGAAGCGATCCACCAGGTTGCCCATGGCGCCGCCCAGGATCATCCCCAGCCCGACCGCCCACCACGGCGACACCAGCCGGCGTCCCATCCAAAAGATCCCGACCACCACCCCGGTGGCGATCAGCGTCAGCACCCAGGTGTATCCCGTCGCCATCGAGAACGCGGCCCCGGAATTGCGCACCAACGTCCAGGTCACGGTGTCGCCGATGATGGGCACCGGCTGGCCGGGGGGCAGCAGTTTGACGGCGAGCACTTTGGTGACGATGTCCAGGGCCAAGACGATCGCCGCGACCGACAGCAGCAGGCGCAGCCGCCTCGGCGGCCGCTTCGGGTCGGTGGCGGCGGCATCCTCGGCCCCGTCGGTCGAGGTCACGGGCTCAGTGGATCCGGTGGGTTCCTCGGGCACTCTCACATCATCCCCCAATGCGGACGCGGGCCGGCCGATGTTCGCGGTCGGCGTGCGCGATGATCTCATCATGGGCCGGCTGACCGTCATCGCCACCGGAGGCACGATATCGACCGGCACCGGCGCCGACGGCGTGCACCGGCCCTCGTACGGCGCGGCCGACCTGGCGGCCGGTCTCGACGTCGACGTCGTCGACGTGCTGGCGCTGGACAGCTCCCAGCTGGTGCCGGCCGATTGGGACCGGATCCGTGGCGCCGTGCGGGCGGCGATCGACGGCGGCGCCGACGGTGTGGTGGTCACGCACGGCACCGACACCATGGAGGAGAGCGCGCTGTGGCTCGAGCTCACCCACGCGGGCGACGTCCCGGTGGTCCTCACCGGGGCGATGCGCAGCGCCGATGCGCCCGACGCCGACGGCCCGGCCAACCTGCGCGCCGCTCTGGCCGTGGCGGGTCACCCCGCCGCCCGCGGCCTGGGTGTGCTGCTGTGTTTCGCCGGCCGGGTGCTGCAGCCGTTGGGTCTGACCAAGGTGGCGACCAACGACCTGAGCGGCTTCGCCGGTGAGCTGATCGGCACGGTGAACGGCGGCGTCACGCTGGCCGGCACCAAGACACGGCCCCAGCTCGGCGGGCTCAGCGCGGCGGACGCGCCTCGGGTGGACATCGTCGCCGCGTATCTGGGCAGCGACGGGGTGGCCCTGGACGCGTGCGTGGCCGCCGGGGCGCGGGGCCTGGTGCTCGAGGCGCTGGGTTCGGGCAACGCCGGCGACGCGGTGGTCGAGGCGGTGGCCCGCCATTGCCGGGCCGGGGTCGCCGTGGCGGTGTCCACCCGTGTCCCGGGCGGCCGGGTCGGCGCCAGCTACGGGCCCGGGCACGAGATGGCGGCCGCCGGCGCGGTGATGGTGCCCAGGCTGCGGCCGCCGCAGGCCCGGGTGCTGATGATGGCCGCGCTGACCGCGCGGCTACCGGTCGGCGACGTCATCGCCCGCTGGGGCTGACGCCGCATTCGCTTCGAGGGCCTGCAGCGCGCTCAGGTAGTCCGGCCAGTCCAGGGAATCGACCGGGTTGGCCTTGCTCAGCTCGGCGGTGTCGGCGGGGAACGTCCGCGCCGGGCCCGGCCCCGAGGCGCGGGTTTCGAAGCGCGCGGTTACCACGCCGTGCCCCGCTCCCTGCACCCAGCCGTGCCCGAGTTCGCGGTGCGATACGTCGTCGCCCACCCGCCACTGCGAGCCCGCTTCGGCCACCGGTGCGAACATGGCCTCGGCCGCGGTCTCTACGGGTTGTCCCTCCGAGGTCTCCCCCGCCAGGTCCAGGTCGGGGAACAGCGACTCCTGGCGCACGTCGCTCAATCCCGAAAAGCCCACGCCCAGTAGGCGAATCGGCCCGATTTCCCGGGGGTCGAGCAGCAGCCGCCGGGCCACCGCGACGAGCGCGCCGGGCTCGGTCGTCGCGTAGGGCAACGTCGCCGAGCGGGTCAGCGTGCTCATGTCGGATTTCTTCAGCTTCACCGTGACCGTGCGGGCGCCGCGCCCGTCGCGCAGCAGCCGTTGATGCGCGTGCTCGGCGATCGGGTCGATCGCCTCTCGCAGCTGCTCGAGGCTGGTCAGGTCGACGGCGAAGGTGGACTCGGAGCTGATCTGCTTGGCTTCGGCGCGCTCGGCGACCGGGCGGTCGTCGATGCCGAGCGCCAGGCGGTGCAGCGCGGGCCCGATCGTCGTGCCCAGGATGTTGGCGGCCTCGGCGTCGGTCAGCGCGGCCAGCTGGCCGATGGTGTCGATGCCGAGTCGATTCAGCTTCTCCTCGGCGACCGGACCGATGCCCCACAACCGCCGCACCGGCAGCCCGGCGAGCAGCGACCGCTCCTCGGCGCGCCGGACCACCCGAATGCCGTCGGGCTTCGCCAGGCCCGACGCGATCTTGGCGATCTGCTTGCCCGAGCCGGCGCCGACCGAAGCGATCAGGCCGGTCTCGTCGCGAACCCGTCGGCGCAGGTCCTCGCAGAACGCCTCGACGTCCTCGGCGGATGCGCCCGCGAGGTGGGGCGGTTCGCCGAAGCCCTCGTCGAACGACAGCTGCTCGACGACCGGCACCACGCTGCGCACGGTGTCGAAGACCCGCCGGCTGGCCACCCCGTACACCACGCCGCGCGGCGGCAGCACCACCGCGGTCACGCCGATCAGGCGGCGGGCCTGATGCATCGGCATGGCAGAGCGGGCGCCGTACACGCGGGCTTCGTAGCTGGCCCCGGCCACGACGCCCCGTCCGCCCAGGCCGCCGACCAGCACCGGCCGTCCGCGCAGGGTCGGCCGGGTGAGTTGTTCGACCGAGGCGAAGAACGCATCCATGTCCAGGTGCAGCACCCAACGGGACTCCACACTTCGAAATGCTATTGGTCTAGCGTCGTTGGGTATGGAGGCTGACGGCACCGACGCACCGAGATCTCGGTGGGAGCGCCTGCGCCATCAATGGGACGAGCGGCTGCAGCCCGGCGAGCAGGCGACGGTGCTGGCCTGGACGTCGTTCACCCTCACGTTCGCCGGACTGCGGGCGCTCACGCACTGGATCCGCGCCGGCCATGGGCCGTCGGGTGGTGGTATGTCGATGGGCGGCAGACACTTTCACCACTACAACATCGGCATCGGGATGCTGGCCACGGTGGGTGGCGTGGGTCTGCGCGGAACCGACAGGCAACGCCGGCATCCGGCGGCGGCCGTCGCCTACGGCGCCGCGAACGCCATGATCGTCGACGAACTCGCCCTGCTCTTGGACCTCAAGGACGTGTATTGGGCGCGCGATGGCCGCCAAAGCGTCGACGTCGCGGTCGGACTCATCGCCACCGGCGGGACCGTGGTGGCGGGCATGCCGTTCTGGCCGCACGCCCACCGCGCGCTGCGCTCGCGTGGGCACTAGGCGAGACCGGACTGACTGCCCGGCCTCGCCCTGTGCACCGCTGTCTCAGGGATGCTGCAGCGGCTGCAGGCGGATCGGCTGCGGCTGAATCGGCTGCGGGTGAATCGGCTGCGGGTGGACCGGCTGCGGCGGGTGGCAGGCGAAACACTGGATCGGCCCGTGGCCGCTGCCACCGCTCGGCGCGGGCTGGCCGCCCTGCTGACCGCCACCTTGCTGGGGCGGCACCGGCACCGGAACGGGCACGGGCACTATCACCGGCGGGATGTTGACGGTCACATTGGGAGGGGGCGGCGGGGCGCCCGGATCGGCCGGGGCCTGTCTCTTATACACATCTGACGCTGCCGACGATCGCATAAGTGTAGATCTCGGTGGTCGCGGTATCATTAAAAAAAAAAGGGGGGGGGGTGGGGGGGGGGGGGGGGGGGGGGGGGGGGGGGGGGGGGGGGGGGGGGGG
>NZ_LZSZ01000100.1:0-527 GCF_001665645.1 Mycobacterium sp. 852002-30065_SCH5024008
CAACGGCCCCGAACCCGGACCCGCATACATCCGACCGGAATTAACCTCCGGCGGTAACGCCCCGAAGTCAAACACCTGTTCTCCTCAGTTGGCCGCGATCGCTGGCGATCGCGGCAGTCGCATCGGATCAGTGGTGGCCGTGGTCACGGCTTCGTAAGCAATTGCCACCCGTAGGTCGCTGACCGCCCGGAATCACCGACTCAGACCTCTCGGTCTGCCACCCCAGTCGGCGGGCTGACCGGCGCATCCTGCCGATCCCATGCCCGGCGCCCAAATGTGGTCTCGCACCACGCTTCTCGGACGCCCGGTCAGGAACAACGTGCACCTTTAGCCTCGATTGATCCCCTGCTGTCAGCAACCGAGCGACAGTTCACGTCTTCCCGAACTGTCGCTCGTCCATGAGATTAGTTCGTTATCGCGGGCACGCCGATACGCGATGCCAACTGTTCATTCCAGGCCAGCCACTGTTCACTCCCCGTCGGCTGCCGTTCATTTCTGGCAACTGATTGTTCATTCGGGGTTTGCTT
>NZ_LZSZ01000101.1:0-32940 GCF_001665645.1 Mycobacterium sp. 852002-30065_SCH5024008
CCCCCCCCCCCCCCCCCTTTTTTTTTTAATGAAACGGCGACCACCGAGATCTACACTTATGCGATCGTCGGCAGCGGCAGATGTGTATAAGAGACAGCCCCCCCCCCCGACGGGCCGTCTTCTCGGAGCCCTCGGCCTCATGGCGGCGGGGCTGTGTGTGTTTGGGCCGCTTTGCGCGCTTCCCGCTCTTGGTGGATGCGGACGAGTTCGCGGAAGCCGATGCGTTTGTACTTCGGTACCGGCTGTATGCCCCACACGTCCTGCGCGGTGTGTTTGGGCTGCGCGCCCTCCGGGGGGCCGAACATCGGGTACGGGACTTTGCACTCCAGGGTGTCGTCGGAGTACCGGACCTTGAGGAGCTCACTGCAGATCTCGGTGAGACTCAACGTCGGGTAACCGTAGTAGACCGCCATGAACGGCAGCGTGAAAGCACCTTCGATGACCAAGGCGATCAGGCACACCACAACGGCACGTTTGATCCACTTGTGCATCCGCGCGTAGTAGGGCGTGGTCCCGGGGGGAAGATCTTCCGCGGAATCCGTGGCTTCTGTAGACGATGAGGTGTTCATCCCTGGGCCCTTCTAGTCGGAGAAGATTTCGCGATTGACGGTGTGCAGGTACGGGATAGCCAGGAACGGGGTGATGTAGAAGATGTCGAAGATCCACCACCCCACCACCGGGAAAATGGTCCCCGCGTAACGGACATCGGCGTAGAGCGTCATGTTGAAGACGTAGGTCACCCAGATCACCACACCCATCCAGCAGGTGATGATCATCCATTGGTGGCCCCACCGCTTCATCTGCAGGAAGCCGATCGCCGCGGACACGCGCATCGCGAAGACGGTCAAGATGAAACCGAATACCATGGACTTCTCACCGGGCCCCCGGCACCACCGAGCCAGAGCTCGTTGTAGTGCCAGTAGTAGCCGCCGTCGAAAAGGTAACCCCAGCCGGCGGTCAACACCCGGTTGATCAGGGTGTGATTGGCGATCCAGTCCAGACCCCAGCCCAGGGTGTTCAGCATCCCGTCGATCATCACCAGATAGCCGATCAGCGTGACGATCATCGGCCGCATCGACAAACCCGCGCGGGCGGCTTGGCGCTGCAGCCAGATGCCGCGCATGAAAATGGGAAAACCGAAAATGCCGGGTGCCCAACATCCCATGAGGCCGGCGCCGATGATCATCCATTTGTCGGCACGGCGTTGCGCAAGACGTGACTGTTCGTCGTGCTCGGTAAGGGTGCCGAATTCGCGCGAGCCCGGCCCTGATGCCGGCGCCGCAGATGACTTTGGGCGTGAAAGCCGGGCGGAAAGAGGCAGATTCACAGGTCCCACCACCCACGTGCGAAGGACATGTAGAGCTGGATCCCGAACATCAACGCCAGGTATCCGTAGATCACGAGCTGAAAGATGATCAACGCCTTTTTGCGCTGACGTTCCCTCTGATCAACCATCGATACTCCTCCTTCAGTGGGTGCCGGACGTCCGTGATGGGGCCAGGCTGGCGAGCGTGATCTCGCGCAGCTCGTCAGATATCGCACCGTCGGTCGACAGCGGTGCCAGCACACACGCTTCGGCCGCTTCCAGTTCGCCGGCCCCGGCGGCGATCAACTGCGCTGCGGTGAAAAGGACGCGGGTCGAGGGTGGTTCGAAATGAAAAGCCTCGTCGGCTGTCCTGATGGCGGTGGCGCAGGAGACCAGCCGCGATGCGAAGCCGGCAGCAACGCCTGATCGGCAATGATGACCTCGGCCTCTTGATCCGGGGGCAGATATCGCCACTGCCGTCAACGAACAGCTCCGTTCCAGAGCTGTTGCGTGTCCGCAGGAGGTCTCATCCACGAGGCCTGGCTCCGGCTTCTGACACGCCCGGGCCGGTCAGAAAGTTCCGATGTTGGCGAAGATCCAATACCAGAACCAGATGATCAAAACGACGCCGCCCCAGGCGAAAATGTAACGCGCGATCTCCCAGATCCAAGCCAGCATGCTCGACCTTCTCTCTTTTCCGATGTCGCGATACTCGAAGAATCAGCGTGCCCTCGCTCATGGATCCACTCGGGCACCCGGGGTGAAGACGACGGGGAGGGCGCGGTAGCCGCGGGTGACCGAGGCGCCGTGGAAGTCGACGTGCGTCTCGGACGGGATTGTGAAGTCGGGCAGGCGCTTGAGGACTTGTTCGACGCCCACCCGAAATTCGAGACGGGCGAGATTGGAGCCAAGACAACGATGCACGCCGGCTCCGAACCCGAGGTGACGGTTTGCCTGGCGGTCCAGGATGCACTTGTTCGGTTGGTCGAACTCGCGCGCGTCGCCGTTGGCGGCGGCATAGTTCACCACAACCGTCTGCCCGGGACAGAACTGGTGTCCGCTGAGTTCGACCTCTTCGGTGACAGAGCGATTGAGTCCGTGGATCGACCCGGCGTAGCGGATGAATTCCTCGATCGCGGTGGGCATCAGCTCTGGCTCGCTGATCAAGCGGTCGCGCTCGGAGGTGTTGGTGCCCAGGTAGAAGAAGGCGAATGACATCGCACTCGAGGTTGTCTCCAGTCCCGCTTGCACCAGCAGCATGACATTGGCGACCACGTCGTCGAATCTCAATTTCTCACCATCGATTTCGACGGCAAGCAGAACGTCGATGAGGTCGTCGCGCGGCGGTTCGCCACGACGCCTGTCGATTTCGTCGCGCACCCGCATGTACAGGTTCGTCATCGCCTCGTTGCGGACGTCTTCGGTCTCACCATTGACCGCGACGTCGGTTGTCTCGAGGTAGAACGGGACGTCCTCTACCGGCATACCGAGCAGGTACCGGAAAAACACGATGCCGGGCTGCTGCCACGCGACGTCGGCGAGGTCTCCGCGGCCCGACTCGATGAATGTGTCGATCAATTCATCAGTGACGGCGCGCACCTGGGGCTCGAGCTGTTTCATCCGGCCCGGCGAAAAGTACGGGTTCAAAAACTTGCGCATCTGCTGCTGGCGCGGTGGATCGATGGTGATCACGATGTCGCCGAACCACATCAGCGAGCCTTCCATCGTCAGCGGCTTGCTGGAGAAGCTTTCCCAGTTCCGTGCGATTTCGTAACAGTCGTCGTAGCGGGTGGCAACCCACGCGCCCCCGGGCGTCGGACCCACGAACGGAGAATCCTGATGGGTGAACGGCGCGCTCTCGCGCATCACTTCGTAGACCTGGTACAGCAACTCCGGGTCGTTGAAGTCCTCGTGACGAAGATCCAGGTTGCGGGCGTGTTCCTCCGGCGATCTGCTCACGATGGACAGTCCTTTCCGCACCGGCGCGCCGGCATGCCGGGATCGGCGCAACGCCGGCGATCGGCTTGGGCAGACAGCACCGGACGACGGGCCGCACACAGTTCCGTCACACCGCAATCGTGGCACCGTCCCTGTGCCGTCCCCGCCGGCCCTCGAATTCCTCGCGTATGCCGAAATTGTCTTTGGCACACAGTAAATCGTCGATTGCAGGGAGTCAAGCGACACTCGATAACTACCCTGGCGACTACAATCCGCGAGGCCGCTTTGCGCGCGCACCAATAGGCTGGGGCCGAGAAAGTCTGAGGTGGACTGGGGCGGCGCGCGTGCAGGCTTCCCCTCAGTCGACGGGTGCTCGCTAAAGTATGTGTGATGACCACAGGCGCGCGGCGGCGAGTTCGCGACAAGGACGGCAAACAACGAGCCCTCCTTGAAGCGGCCGCTGAGGTCTTTGCCGAAGCGGGATACGCGGCCGCGGCGACGAAGGAGATCGCCCGTCGCGCCGACTGCTCGGAGGCAATGCTGTTCCACTACTTCGGGGACAAGCGAGGCATCTTCGAGCAAGTCGTTTCTCGACAGATCGCGGACCTCGTCAGTGAGGCCGAAGAGCAAGTCGTGGCGGCCCTGCCTGCGCGCTTCGAGGACTATATCGAGCAGCTTTTCTTTGCGAGACTAAAAATCGATGACCGGGACAGCGGTGTTCCCGGCTGGGACATTTCCGGGCGGGCGTTATCAGATCCGGACTTCTCCCTGCGGGTGCTGCAACCCAATCACGCACGCCGTACGGCCGTCATTGCCGAAGGCGTCCGCCACTACCAAGCTGAGGGGCAGATCAGGGCTGACGTCGACGCCGACCTGTTCGCCGAGCTGCTGGCTAATTTCATCATTTTCACAACGAGCCTCGGACCTCGCTGGTTTGGAACGGGCGAGTCAGACATCCGCGCGCAGATTGAACTGGGTTCGCAGATCCTCGCCAAGGGTGTAAGCACGTCAATTACGAAGCCGCCCGCCAAGCGACGCGGAAGAGTGCAACGGACCCCGAAGGTGCGTGCGGCCGACTAAAAGCTCCGACGGACTCAACCGCGGCCAGGGTTATCGAGTCGCACTTGACACGTTAGCTTTCCCGTCGCTAGCGTCGTTGCCAGCCAAGCCGCAACCATGCGGATGCAGAACACCCTGCTCGATCGGCACGAGCGTGAGGACAGGAAGTGGCGTGTGTGCACTCATCGGCGCGGGTAACTCACTTCCGAAGACATTGACGCGGAAAGCCGCAAGACGATGAACGCTCTGCGTGGGGTTCGTGTTGTCGAGTGGGCGACGGAAATTTCCGGCCCGTACTGCACCAAGTTGTTCGCCGACCTCGGAGCGGAGGTCATCAAGATAGAAGCTCCCGACGGGGATCCGTTCCGCCGCAGGACGTTTGGCGAACGGCACGACGCTGACGCGCTGTTCAAATTCTTGAACGCCGGCAAGCGTTCGGTCGTTGGCACTTCGCTGGCCGACCTGGAGCCTCTGATCGTTTCCGCGGATGTGTTCGTCGATTCTCTCGGCCCCGGGGCACTCGACCGCGAGGCCCTCCTACGGCGAGCGCCACACCTGGTGATCGTGGCGTTGTCTCCCTACGGGTTGACCGGACCGTACCGGGACCGACCCTCGACGGAGTTCACCATCCAGGCCGAGAGCGGAACCCTGGCGTTGCGAGGTCGTCCAGACCAACCGCCCATTCAAGCCGGTGGCCGAGTATTCGAATGGGTGATGGCCAGCTACGCCGCCGTCGCGGCGCTTGGCGCATTGCGGCCAGTTCAACTCGGCGGCGCAGGCGAAATCGTTGACTGCTCATTGCTGGAGACGTGTCACCTCAGCGCCAGCGGATTCGCCGACCTCTACCACGAGTTGGCCGGTCGTCCCCCTTTGACCATGCCGGCGCGACAGGTTGAAATCCCTTCCATCGAACCAACCGCGGACGGATGGGTGGGCTTCAACACCAATACCCGTCAACAGTTCGAGTCATTCCTCGCGATGATCGGCCGGTTGGAACTACTCGACGATGACCCGGCGTGGGCCCTCGCAACGACGCGCTGGGAACGCCGGGAGGAGTGGAATCGGATTGTGCGGGAATGGACGACGAGACATTCCACAGACGAGATCGTCGCGTTGGCCTCCGATCTGCGGATCCCCGTCTCTCCCGTCAACAATGGCCAGACCGTGTTGGACCACCCTCAGTTCGCGTCGCGGGGCGTGTGGGGCACGTATGCCGACGGCAGCTTCACCCACCCGTTGGCGCCCTACCAGATCAATGGCCGACGGCCCGCCCCAACCACCGGCGCTCCCCCGCTCGGCGAAATGACAAAAGTGCCCGCCCACAGCAGGATTGCGGCCGCCGCCGACCGCGCCCCAAGCCTTCCGCTGGACGGCGTGCGAATCCTGGACGCGACAGCGTGGTGGGCGGGCCCCTCCTCGACCCACATTCTTGCCGCACTGGGCGCTGAGGTCGTTCACATAGAATCGAAGGACCACCCTGACGGCGCGCGGATGGCGGCCGCGGCGTTCGCCAATCAGCCTCAGTGGTGGGAGCGGTCGGGGATGTACCTGGCGACCAACGCCAACAAGCGCGGGCTCACCCTCGACCTGTCCTCTGAGAGAGGGCGGGAGCTTTTCTTCCGACTCGTCGAGCGCTCCGACATCTTGGTTGAAAACTTCTCGCCACGCGTATTCGACAATTTCGGCATCACGTGGGAAACCGTCAGTGAACTCAACCCTCGAATAGTCATGGTTCGAATGCCCGCATTCGGGCTCGACGGACCGTGGCGCAACAATGTGGGCTTCGCGCAGACGATGGAACAGATGACCGGGATGGCGTGGGTGACCGGCCATGAGTACGACCAGCCGCGAATCCCCCGCGGCCCGTGTGACCCCCTGGCGGGAATGCACTCCGCATTCGCCATGCTCGCCGGCCTCCGGCAACGGGATCAGACCGAGCGCGGGTCGTTCATCGAGGTCTCGATGGTGGAGGCCGCACTCAACGCGGCCGCCGAGCAGGTCGTCGAATTCACCGCCTACGGAAGTCTGATATCGCGCCGGGGGAATCGCAGCCGTGACGCCGCACCACAAGGGCTCTATGGGTGCGCGGGAACTGAGCGATGGCTGGCCATTTCGGTCGCGAACGACGAGCAATGGCGCCGACTCAAGTCGGCTCTGGGCAACCCGGATTGGGCAGACGACCCCGCGTTGGATACCCACGAAGGGCGTGTCGAGGCACATGATGTGATCGACAAGCATCTCGAGCAATGGGCTGGCCGGCGAGAGTCCTCGGCCGCTGCTGAATTGCTTATCGAATACAGCGTCCCCGCAGCGGATTTGGCAGATGCCAGGGTCGGTTCGATGCACCCACAACTGGCTGCCCGCGGCTTCTTCGAAAGTCTCGACCATCCCGTTGTGGGACAGCATCACGTGGCGGCACTTCCCTTCAAGTACCGCAGCGTTGACAAGTGGTATCGGTCACCGGCACCGACGTTGGGACAGCACAACGCGAGCATCCTCGGCGAGCTCCTCGGCCTCGACGCCGCATCCATTGCGGCGCTCACAGAGCAGGACGTCATCGGGACGCGACCGGGCGGATTGGACTGAACGGTGAAGCTTCGTGTCGACGCAGAAATGTGCCAGGGCCACAGCCGTTGTTACGCAGCATATCCGGAGATGTTCGACATCGACGGCGACGGGATCGCCTTCGTCACCATGGAAACCATTCCTCCCGAATGGGAAGACCGGGCGCACAACGCAATCGCGAACTGCCCCGAGCGTGCCATACATATCGTGAAGGAGTCGCCATGAAGACCAACGGGGCAGTTCTGTGGGGGCTGAACGAGAAGTGGTCGGTGGAAGAGATCGAACTCGATCCGCCGCAGGAAGGCGAGCTACTCGTCGAGTTCGAAGCCACCGGTCTATGCCACTCCGACCACCACATCCGCACCGGCGACATGTTCGGGGTGAGTTTTCCCCTGATAGGTGGACACGAAGGGGCGGGCATCGTTCAAGAGGTTGGTCCGGGAGTGCGCGATGTAGCGGTGGGAGACCACGTGGTCACATCTTTCCTACCGGCGTGCGGTCGCTGCCGCTGGTGCGCCACGGGTCATCAGAACCTGTGTGATTACGGCGCGACCATCCTGGCGGGAGTCCAGGCCGACGGCACCTTCCGGCGCCGAGCCAGAGGACGGGGCATCGGAGCCCTCTCCGGCGTCGGCAGTTTCGCGCAATGGGGCGTGTTGTCAGAGGCCTCAGTGGTCAAGATCGACGACGATGTGCCGCTATCGCGCGCATGTCTTCTCGGCTGCGGCGTGACCACCGGCTGGGGTTCGGCCGTCAACACCGCCAACGTCAGTCCCGGCGACGTCGTCGTTGTGGTTGGCTGCGGCGGGATCGGCAGCGGTGCCATTCAGGGCGCGCGGCTGGCGGGAGCGGAACAAATCGTCGTGGTCGATATTGAGCCGAGCAAGCGCGACAAAGCGTTTCAGTTCGGAGCCACTCACTTTGCCACCTCGATGGAGGAAGCAACCCAGTTAGCCGGCGAGATTACGCGTGGAGTCATGGCCGACTCGGCCATCCTCACGCCAGGCGTGCTCGAGGGCGCGATGATCAACGACGCGCTCAATGCGGTGCGGAAGGGTGGTGCCGTGGTGGTCACCGCCCTGGCATCGATGTCCGACGTGACGCCGACGCTGCCGCTGACGTTGTTCACGCTGTTCCAAAAACGCCTCCTGGGCAGCCTGTACGGCGAAGCCAACCCGCGGGCCGACATCCCTCGGCTTATAAGCCTCTATCGAAGCGGCAAGCTGTTGCTCGACGAAACCGTCACCGCGGAGTACAAACTCGACGACATCAATGAGGCCTACGACGACATGCTCGCCGGCCGCAACATCCGCGGGGTAATAGTCCACGAGCACTGAGTCTTTGGGCAAAGGCGAATCCGCATCGTATCCAGCCCGCGCGACCGGGAGAGAAGGCGCTGAATGTCACATACAACCTGTAGGTAATGCTCAAGTTAATTCACTCACTCACCATGAAGGGATTTCACTCATGTCTTCGCCAGCCGATGTCGTCCGCCATTTCTGCGCCTTGATGGAGCAGCGGGACGCGGAAGCATTGCGTCCCCTGCTCGCCGAAGGGGCCGTTTATCAGAACGTGGGAATGCCCGCCTTCACTGGGCCAGACGCCATCGTGGAGAACATGGCCGCCCAGTTCGCGATGTTCCCGGACGCCTACGCCTTTGAAATCGTCAACCTCGCCAGCGAGGGTGCCGTGGTGCTCACCGAACGCCTGGACTACATCCAGACTCCGGACGGAAGCAAGCCGGCCATCCCGGTAATGGGTACCTTCATCGTCGATGACGATGGGCGGATCACTCGCTGGACCGACTATTTCGACCTGAATCTGACGATGAAGCTCCTTCAGGGCGAGGACATTAGCGCCCTGGTGCCCGCGACCGCATGACTTGGGACATCACCACCGATCTGGGATCAACAGCGCTTGCAGTCGCTGCCCAACGGGCAGCAGAAACAGCACAAGATGACCCGTTGATCCACGACGAGTTTGCGGCGGTGTTGGTGGCGGCGGCCGATGAACCCGGTTGGCAACGGATCGCGTGTGGGGACCTTTCGTGGATGGGCGCGGAGGATGATGTGGGGCGGCGGGTCGCGCGAACGGGCCGGGAGTACGTCGCCACACGGACGGTCGTCTTCGACGAGTTCTGTGCTGACGCAGCGAGTTTAGGAGTCGGCCAATTCGTCATCCTCGCTGCCGGCCTCGACGCCCGTGCCTATCGCTTAGTTCCTCTCACCGGCAAGCGTGTGTACGAAATCGACCAGCCCGCAGTCCAGGCGTTCAAGGACGCCGCCCTGACAGCGCATGGCGCTACTCCGCTAGCCGACCTGTGCGCGATTCCTGTTGATCTGCGCGATGAGCGTTGGCCACTGATGTTGATGGAGGCGGGATGGGACAGGTCGCTGCCGACCGCCTGGCTCGTCGAGGGACTATTGCCCTACCTATCGTCAACCGAGCACAACGCACTCTTCGACGCGCTCACTGCGCTGAGCGCACCGGGTAGCCGGCTGGCCGCCGAGGTCTATCACCACTCGACAACGCATTTCGGCGACAAACGGCTGAGCACTTGGCGCGACGGAGCAGCCGAGATAGACGAAGCGCTGGGCGTAGACGTGGATGTAACGGCCTTCATCAAAGACGACGATGCCAGCGATACGGCATCATGGCTGTCCCGGCACGGATGGAGGGTGGATTCCCTAGACAGCCGCGAAGTGATGTCGCGCCTCGGCAGGCCAATCCCACCGGACCTCCGCGACATTGCGCCAGCTAGCTCCCTAGTAACAGCGATCCGCTCCGGGCCGTAGCGTTCCAACCAATACTGGTCATTTCGAGCTTTGTGAACGAGGGGGGTCCATGCGGGTGCCAAGGGCCGTCGCAAACTTCAATCGTCGAGTCACCAATCCGGCGGCTCGGTCGATCACGCCATGGCTTCCAGGCCAAGGGACACTCGAACATGTCGGACGCAGATCAGGCAAGCGTTATCGAACGCCGCTGTTGGTTTTTCCCATCCGCGACGGCTTCGTCGTTCTCATCGGGTACGGGCTCGAATCGGACTGGTTGAAGAATGTATTCGCCGGTGGACAGGCGGTGCTGCACAAGCGCGGCAAGAGTATCGCGCTAGCCAATCCCCGCCTCCTGAGTAAGGCTGAGGCCGCAACGCTCGTTCAAGGGCCATCTGGTGTGTTCTACCGCCTGTTTCCGTACAACGAAGCGGCGCTGGTGTTGACCAAAGTCAATTCCACTCAGTGACCACCGTTCGCCTCTTATCGGTAGCCTCCCGCCACCTCACTGGAGCTGAACAGGATTTTTAAGGTGGGGCGGGCGGGGCTCGAACCCGCGACCAACGGATTATGAGTCCGCGGCTCTAACCAACTGAGCTACCGCCCCTAGCGATGTTCCGTAGGAAACGGTAGCCGAACGCCAACATCAATGTCCGTCGGGCGGGATCCCGGGCAGATCAGGTCTTCGGCCATTTGGCCGCGCCGGTTATAGCATTTCGTCGGTTGCTGGCGACGAATCGTGAGGGTCCCCGCAAGAGCGCTGCCATCGCCGCCGAGAGCGCACACGTCGCGCTCAGTGGAGAGGAGAGCCATGGCCGACGTCATGACGCTCGGCCTGACCACCGCCGAGGCGACCGAGCGGCGCGCGCAGGGCGGCGCCAACAAGCTCCCCGCGGCGAGGCGGCCGTCGATCGCTCGCCGGCTGCTCGGGGAGCTGACGCACTTTTTCGCCCTGCTGCTCTGGGCGGCCGCAGTGCTCGCCTTGCTGGCGAAGCTGCCCCAACTCAGCGTCGCCATCATCGCGGTCATCGTGCTGAACGGGGTCTTCTCCTTGATCCAACAAGCGCGGGCAGACCGGGCCGCCGACCGGCTCCAAGAGATGTTGCCGACGCGCGTCACGGTCTTGCGTGACGGCGCTCGGCGGGTGATCGAGGCCGAGGACGTAGTCGTCGACGACGTGCTGCTACTCGAAAGCGGCGACCGCGTTCCCGCGGACGCCGTGGTGCTCAGCCAGAACCGGTTGCTCGTCGACTCCTCCATGCTCACCGGCGAGAGCGAGGCCGGCGCGGTCGCAGCAAGCGAGCCCCTGTTCGCGGGCACTTTTGTGGTGGAAGGAGATTCGCGTGCAGTGGTCACCGCTATCGGCCAACAGACCCGCCTGGCCGGCATCACCCGGCTGACAACCTCGACCAGGAAACCGGACACGCCACTGACCCGCGGTTTGCGTGGTGTCGTCCGCCTCATCGCAGCGATCGCAATCGGTGTGGGTGTGCTGTTCCTGCTCGTCTCTGTGCTCGTGGGCAACCCGATCCAGCAGGCCTTCGTGTTCGCGATCGGGGTCACGGTCGCCCTGGTCCCGGAGGCGCTGCTGCCCACCGTGACGTTGTCCCTCGCCTGGGGCTCGGAGCAGATGGCGAAGCGGCAGATTCTGGTCCGCAACCTCGAGGCCGTCGAGACGCTCGGGTCCACGACGTTCATCTGCACCGACAAGACGGGAACCCTCACTCGCAACCAGATGACGGTGGTCGAAGCGTGGTCGCCGGCCGGCTCGTTGGCCATCGACGGCGCCGGCTACGGGCCCACAGCGGGGCTCACGTGGTCCTCGCCGATCGCAGAGGAGTCCATTCGCCGGCTCGCCCTGGCCGGGGAACGCTGCTCCACTGGATACGCCGAAGAAGTCGACGGGCAGTGGCGGGCCCACGGCGACCCGATGGAGGCTGCCCTCGATACCTTCGCCCGACGACTGGGCATCGACACCGTCGAAGACCGTCGTACCGCCCACGCCCAGCTGCGGTTCCCCTTCGATCCCCGGCTGCGCCGCATGGCTGTCGCGCTGGCCGGCGAGATCGTTGTCAAGGGGGCGCCGGACGCCGTGCTTCCGCTCTGCGGTGACGACCCGGCGGCGCACCAAGCCGTGGACACCCTGACCGCCCGGGGGCTCCGAGTACTCGCCGTCGCCGCGTGCCCGAGGAACGGTCGTACACCCCGGGACCAGCAGGAATGCGACCAGGGGTTGCGCCTGCTCGGCCTGGTGGCGCTCGAGGATCCGCCGCGTGAAGACATCTCCACATCCCTCGACGCGTGCCGCAAGGCGGGTGTCAAGGTGGCGATGGTGACCGGTGATCATCCGGCCACCGCCACGGCCATCGGCAACGAGGTGCGGCTACGGTCCGCCGACTCTGCCGTGCTGTTGGGAGCGGATTTACCGGAGGACGAGCAGCATCTCGCCGCTGTCCTCGACCACGACGGGGTGGTGATCGCTCGGGTCTCTCCCGAGGACAAACTCCGCATCGCCCGTGCCCTTCGCTCCCGGGGCCACGTGGTGGCGATGACCGGCGACGGAGTCAACGACGCGCCGGCACTGCACGAGTCGGACATCGGTGTGGCGATGGGCCGCTCCGGCACCGACGTCGCACGCGAGGCGGCCGACCTGGTTCTGCTCGACGACTCCTTCGCCGGCATTGTGGCCGGCATCGAGCAAGGACGCGCCACGTTTGTCAACATCCGCCGGTTCCTGACGTACCACCTGACCGACAATGTTGCCGAGCTGGCACCTTTCCTGGTCTGGGCGCTTTCGGGCGGCCAGTTCCCTCTCGCGCTGGGTGTTCTGCAGATCATCGCGCTCGACATCGGCACCGACACCTTGTCGGCGGTCGCACTCGGTGCCGAGCCGCCCGCGAAGCACCTGCTCGAGGGACCCCCGGTTCACGGCCGGTTAATGAATCGCACGGTGCTGCGCCGGGCCTTCGGGGTGCTGGGACCGCTCGAAGCCGTCGTCTCGCTCACCGCCTTCGTGGTGTCCCTGATGGCGCTCGGCTGGCGTCCCGCAAACCCGTTCCCGACTGGGCACAACCTGGCAATGGCATCAGGCGCGGCATTCATCACCGTCGTCTTCGCCCAGACCGCCAACGTCTTCGCGTGCCGGTCCTCCTCGCGCTGGCCGGGAGCGCTGGGCTGGGTCACCAACCGGCTCCTGGTGCCCGCGGCGTTCATCGGGCTGGCCTTTTCACTTGTCGAACTGTGGGTGCCACCCATCGCACGGTTGCTCGGTCAATGGAATCCACCCCTGTGGGGCTGGGCCGTCGCCCTGGCCGCGGTGCCGATCCTGTTCGGCGTCGACGCGCTCGACAAGTACCGGCGGGCGCATCGCCGACGGCCGCGGGCGTCCTCGAAAGCACGCCCAGGACGGGTTCGGGCGCGACTTCATCCCTGACCTTCGTGCAGCAGTTTCAGTGCATTGCGAAACGCAAAGAGCCAAAACCCTTTCGGCCCTTCAATATCCCCGACGCGCAGACCCATTGAGCACCCGTTCGTCGGCACCGACCAGCTCACGCCCGTGAAGTACGCCGCCGACCGGGCGGCGGGCTTTTAAGGCATCACACGGGCGCGGGCTGCCCGGGGACCTGCCGCGCGGCCTGATCCTTGAGCTTGGGAATCAAGTCCGGCGCGTAAACATAGATCGCCGACTCGACCTCCCACTCGGCCTGGGCCTGCTTCATCGGCGTCGTACGGGTGATCATGTTCACCAGCTCCTGGGCCTCTCCGAACGGATTGGGATTGGCCCGGACCTGGCTGGCGAACCAGCGACCCTCGGCGGCCTCGCTGCAGTCATTGAAATCGGCGTTGTGAACCATCTTGTTCTGCGCCAGCAGCTTGATGTACTGATCGTCAGCCGGGCTCATGTTGCACGACGCCGAGGCGTGCGGCGCCGCGAGCACGGCACCACCGAACATTGCGGCCCCCACAACGCCGGCTGCCCCCACCGCCAGCACCTGCGCGCGCGATCGTGTAATCGTCACTTCTCCAGACCCCCTCATCGTGGAAATTTGCTACTTCCCTTTCGCGCTAACGCTCGGGTACCACCGTCGACGAGCGCGACAAACGGCCGGCTCGTCAAACAATGAATGAACAGCGGTTAGCCAAAACACCAGTGCGCGTTGAGTATCCAAAAGGCAGGTGACACCCCCGCGATGAACGGCCGCCGTAATCCGGCAATCACGCATTCGCCGGCACTCAGCCGTGCCGGTGCCTTACTCTGAGTTAGCTTGATGCAGCGCACCAGAGCCGACCCGTTACTCGGACGGCCAGTTCGCGTGCGTGGCTTGGTCTTTGATCTTGGGGATCACGTCTGGCGCATACACGTAGATCGCCGACTCGACCTCCCACTCGGCCTGGGCCTGGTTCATCGACGTCGTGTTCGTGATCATGTTGACCAGCTCCTGGGCCTCCCCAAATGGATTGGGGTGGTTCCGAACCTGGTCGGCGAACCAACGTCCCTCGGCGGCCTCGGTGCAATCGCTGAAATCGGCGTTGTGCACCATCTTGTTCTGCGCGAGCAGCTGAATGTACTGGTCGTCCTTGGGGCTCAAGTTGCAGGACGCCGAAGCTTGCGGTGCTGACAGCACCGCGCCGCCGAGCATCGAGGCCCCCAGCGCGACGCCGGCAGCCCAGACCGATGACACTCGCATGCGCGAGCGTGCACGGGTGGTTGTCATCTCCGGTCCTCCCTCTGCGTGGGAGCGGTGTTGCTCTCCGACGCGAACCAAGCCTTGGTGGTAACTGCTAACCGAGACAGCGATTCGGGGCCACCGTTAACAGTCACGCGGTCGATGGTCGTCAACTCAGGCGGCGCTGCCATCCGAGATCACCGTCATGCGTCAGTTTCGGTGCCGAGATATGAATTTAGCCAGAATCGTCCCCCGAGGGACGAACTCTTGTTTGCGTGGTCGTGTACGGATGGTTAACATTTCCTACTTCGTGCCGGCCGGGAGCCTTTCGCGCATCGATGGCGCCCCGGCAGTCACGGCAGGGTCGGCTAGGCCGGCGTCGCCCTTGACCAGTAGCTAAGCGCCGTGCACGGGGCGGTCAGTGGCCGCTCAGGCCGCACCCGCGATCGTCAGTTGAAGACGGTCTTGCCGTCGGCTCCGAGGAGGTATCGCTCGGTACCCTGCTCGACCCTGGGGGCGTCGGCGCCCAAAGCGACGGCAACTTTGTTGCTTGCATTCCGCATGATGTCAAAGGTGAGCTCGACGGCCTCGGCATCGGAGAACCGGGAGCGCACCTCGGCGGCATCGTCGGCGGCGAGGTGCGCAGGGGTCCAAATTAACGCATCGGCGTAGCGCAGGGCCGCTTTCGCGCGGTCATCGAGCAGCGCCGACGACTCGAAGCGATCGATCTCTTCGTAGAGCGTCTCCGAACCGCCGGCATCGAGTGCCGTGCCCTCGCGCAGCGACTTGCACAACCGGCAATTGTGCTGAGCCGCCCCGCGCAGCCGGACCAGCTCGGAGGTGACGGGGTCCAGCGCACGCATCCGGGCCACCGCGGGCAAGAAGTCGTTGAACACCGGGCCCGACGGCTCGGTGGTGCCATCCCACTCGATGGCGCCGTCGACCCAGCCCAAGTACTCCGATCCGACGCCGAGCGCTTCCAGCCCGGCCCGCACCCGCGGCACGAAGTCGGCGATATACATCAGGACCACCACGCCGAAGACTCTGTCGCCCAGGTGCTTGATCAGCCGGGACCGCTGCCCGTCGGTGATCGCGGAGACGTCCGCGCTGAACTGCTCGGCGAACTCGGTGGCGACGGCTTCGGCCTCCGACTCGGGCGCCCCGACCTCGACGGGACTGGGCAGTGGCGGCAGCGACAGCGTCTGGGCGCACGTCCGCCGAACCAGGGCCGCAATGCGCGCGTCCGCCGGCGAGCCCGGAGCCAGGGCCACCAACCGCGTCAGCTGATCTTCTTGGACCGAAACCGGAGCCGCCATTCGTCACACGCTAGAACGCGGCCGGCCCAGCGGCAATCGCCTATTGTGCCTGGCTCACCGAAGACATATAGAAGTCCGGTATCCGCAGCGACGGCATGGCCGCGCGGGTGGCCCAGTCCGCCCACTCCCGGGGCAGGGTTTTCTCGCTCGCCCCGGCCTCGGTGACCCGCCGCAGCAGGTCCAGCGGACTCTCGTTGAACCGGAAGTTGTTGACCGCGGCGGTCACCTCGCCATCTTCGATGAGGTAGACGCCGTCGCGGGTCAGCCCGGTGAGCAGCAGCGTGGTGGGGTCGACCTCGCGGATGTACCACAGCGTGGTCAGAAGCAGGCCGCGCTCGGTCGCCGCGATCATGTCGGCAAGCTCGGCCGACCCGCCCGTCATCACCAGGTTGTCGGCGGCCACCGCGACGGGGGCATCGAATTTGGCCGCCGTCGCGCGCGGGTACGCCAGCGCGTTGATCACCCCGTTGCGGATCCAGTCCACTTGGCCGATCTCCATGCCGTTGTCGAACACCGACGCCGTCTCCGACGAGCTGCTCACCGCGACGAACGGCGTGCACGCCAGGCCCGGCGCCATCGGATCGGAGAACAGCGTCAGCGGCAATTCGGTGAGCCGCTCCCCCACCCGCGTCCCGCCGCCGGGCGCCGAGAACGCGGTGCGGCCCTCCCGGGCGCCCCGGCCGGCCATCGACCAGGCCAGGTAAAGCATCATGTCGGCCACCGTGGACGGCGGCATGATCGTCTCGTAGCGCCCCGCGGGCAGTTCCACGCGGCGCTCGGCCCAGCCGAGCCGCATCGACAGCTCCTCGAGCATCGAATCCATTGGCACGTCGACGAAGTCGGGCGTGCCGATACCGGCCCATGCGCTAGCGTCGCCGCGCTTGCCGTTGATCTCCACCGCGCCGGCGGGCTGGGTGTAGCGCCGGCGCACTCCGGTCGACGATGCCAGGAACGTCGTCGAAACGCTGTGGTGCGCAAAGCCATACAGCCGGTCGGTGCCGCGGAACCCGCGACTCAAGGAGTCGGCGACATCGGCGAACACCAACGGCCCGGTACCGGGCACCGGCGCGTCCCAATCGACCGGCACCCCGGTATCGGTCAACAGCGGCGCGGCGTCACCGGCCTCGGGCGCCGAGCGGGCCGCCTCCTGGGACGCCGCCACCAACTCGGGGATCACCCGCGGATCCACCTCGGCGGAGACCATCGTGCCGATCCGCGCGCTGGACCCTGCGCGGACGACGGAGATCACCGTGATGCTGCGGTTGACCGAAACACCGTTGGTGGTCATCGAATTGCCCGCCCAGCGCAACGTCGCCTCGACCTTGTCGGTGACGAGCACCATGGTCTCGCTGGCGCCGCCGAGCTTGGCGGCCTCCTCCAAAACGAGGTTGACGACATGCTGCGGGGTGATCATCGGCCGCCCTCGGTCCGAGTGTTGAGCACGTTGACGCCGCGGAACAAGGCCGACGGGCAGCCGTGGCTGACCGGGGCGACCTGGCCGGGCTGCGCCTTGCCGCAGTTGAACGCGCCGCCCAACCGCCAGGTCGACGGACCGCCCACGGCTTCCATGGAATTCCAGAAATCGGTCGTGGTGGCCTGGTAGGCGACGTCTCGCAATTGACCGTCCAGCCGACCGTCGCGGATGTGGAAGAACCGCTGGCCGGTGAACTGAAAGTTGTAGCGCTGCATGTCGATTGACCACGACTTGTCGCCGATGATGTAGATGCCGTCCTCGACGCGGGCGATCAGGTCGGCGGTGCTGACGTCCTCGCGCGCCGGCTGCAGCGACACGTTGGCCATCCGCTGAATCGGCACATGATGCGGCGAGTCGGCATACGAGCACCCGTTGGACCGCGGCTGCCCCAGACGCGGGGCGAACACCCGGTCGAGCTGATAGCCGACGAACACCCCGTCGCGCACCAGATCCCAGCTTTGCGCCGCCACACCCTCGTCGTCGTAACCGATGGTGGCCAACCCGTGCTGGACGGTGCGGTCGGCGGTCACGTTCATCACCGGGGAGCCGTACCGCATGGTGCCGAGCTTGTCCGGCGTGGCGAAAGACGTTCCCGCGTAGGCGGCCTCGTAGCCGATGGCGCGGTCGTATTCGGTTGCGTGCCCGATCGATTCGTGAATGGTCAGCCACAGGTTGGTGGGATCGATCACCAAATCCTTGCGCCCGGCCGTCACGCTGGGCGCCTTGACCTTTTCGACGAGCAGCGACGGCAACTGCGCCAGCTCGTCGGTCCAGTTCCACACCTCGTCGCCGGCGAGCACTTCCCAGCCGCGCCCAGTCGGCGGGGCCAGCGTGCGCATCGAGTCGAAGCTGCCCGCCTCGGCGTCCACGGTCACCGCCTCCAGCGACGGCTGCACCCGCACCCGCTGCTGGGTGATCGACGATCCGAAGGTATCGGCGTAGAACGTCTGCTCCTTGACGGCGGTAAGCACGGCCGACACGTGGTCGACGCCGTCGGCACTGAGCAGCCGGCCGGAGTATTCCTCCAGCACGCCGATCTTGTCGCTCGCCGGGACGCTGAACGGGTCGATCCGATAATCGGAAACCCAGGTCGCGTCGGCGTATATCGGCTCGGGCGCCAGCTCGACGCGCTCGCTGTTCAGCGTCGCCAGGGTGGTGGCGACCTGCACGGCGCGACGCGCCGTCTCGGCCGCGACCGAGGGCGCGAGCTCGGCGTGCGAGGCGAATCCCCACGTGCCATCGACGATCACCCGCACCGCCAGACCGACCTCGCGGTTGACGACCGCCGTCTCCAGCTCGCCGTCGCGCAGCTGGATGATCTCGGTCACGATGCGGTGAACCCGCAGGTCGGCGTAGCTGGCGCCGGCCGCGGTGGCCGACGAAAGCGCGGCCTCGGCCAACTGGTGGCGCGGCAGGCTCAGGAAGTCGGCATCGATCCCCCGGTTCGGTGTCACGGATCCACCGTAACGGCCGTTCACCCCAAACCCCGGCCCCGCCCGCTTTAATTACCCCATGGCCAGCGGCGCCCTGAGGACACAGCCTCGCTCCACCGTGCTGGGCTATGCCCTGCTGGCGCCCAGCTTGTTCGGCGTCGTGGCCTTCTTGCTGCTGCCCATCCTCGTGGTGATTTGGCTGAGCCTCTACCGCTGGGACCTGCTGGGTCCGCTGCACTATGTGGGCGGGGCCAACTGGCGGTCGGTGCTGACGGATCGCAACTTCGCCAACTCGCTGATCGTCACGGCTCTCTTCGTGGCGATCGTGGTGCCGGGGCAGACGGTGCTGGGTCTGTTGGCCGCGTCCATGCTGGCCCGGCAGCTTCCCGGCACCGGCCTGTTCCGCACCCTCTACGTGCTGCCGTGGATCTGCGCGCCGCTGGCGATCGCCGTGCTGTGGCGCTGGATTTTGGCCCCGACCGACGGGGCCGTGAGCACCCTGCTGGGACACAGCATCGAATGGCTTTCGGATCCCAGCTTCGCGCTGCCGCTCGTGTCGGCCGTCGTCGTGTGGACCAACGTCGGCTACGTCTCCCTGTCGTTCCTGGCGGGCCTGCTGGCGATCCCCGACGACATTCACGCCGCCGCGCGCACCGACGGCGCCACCGCTTGGCAACGGTTCTGGCGCATCACCCTGCCCATGCTGCGGCCGACCACATTTTTCGTGCTGGTGACCGGAATCGTCAGCACCGCACAGGTTTTCGACATGGTCTACGCGTTGACGGGCGGCGGACCGGCGGGCAGCACCGATCTGGTGGCCCACCGCATCTACGCCGAGGCTTTCGGCGCGGCGGCCATCGGGCGCGCGTCGGTGATGGCGGTGGTGCTGTTCGTCATCCTGATCGGCGCCACGATGGTGCAGCATCTCTACTTCCGGCGGCGGATCAGCTATGACCTCACTTAGCCGGCTCGCCATCTACGGCGGACTCATCCTCGGTGCGCTGATCACGTTGGTCCCCTTCCTGCTTGGTTTGTTGACCTCGTTCACCTCGGCACACCAGTTCGCCACAGGTACGCCGCTGCAGCTGCCACGGCCATTCACCCTGTCCAACTACGCCGACCTCGGTGGCGCCGGATTCGGCCGCGCGGCGGCGGTGACCGCATTGATGACCGCCGTGATCCTGGTGGGCCAGCTGACCTTTTCGGTGCTGGCCGCATACGCGTTCGCCCGCTTGCATTTTCCGGGGCGCGACGCTTTGTTCTGGGTCTACATCGCGACGTTGATGGTGCCGGGAACGGTCACCGTGGTGCCGTTGTATCTGATGATGGCCCAGCTCGGCCTGCGCAACACGTTCTGGGCGCTGGTGCTGCCCTTCATGTTCGGCTCGCCGTACGCGATCTTCCTGCTGCGGGAGCACTTTCGGATCATCCCGAACGACTTGGTCAATGCCGCCCACCTGGACGGGGCCAACACCTTGGACGTGATCGTACATGTGGTGATTCCGTCCAGCCGGCCGGTGTTGGCCGCCTTGACGCTGATCACGGTGGTCTCGCAGTGGAATAACTTCATGTGGCCGTTGGTAATCACCAGCGGGCACAAGTGGCGGGTGCTCACGGTAGCGACGGCCGATCTGCAGTCGCGGTTCAACTCCCAGTGGACGCTGGTCATGGCGGCGACGACGGTCGCGATCGTCCCGCTGATCGCGCTTTTCGTCGTCTTCCAGCGCCACATCGTCGCATCGATCGTTGTCTCGGGGCTCAAGTGACCCGTTCGCGCAGCATGAGCCGGCCCCGCTTTTCGACGGTGATGGCCGCGGCGCTCGCGCTGGTCGCGGTGTTGTTGGGTGCGACCGCGGTGCTGCTGGACTACTCCGGCCAGCCACCCGGCGGCAAAGTCGTCGTGACGGTGCGGGTCTGGGCCGAACAGATCGCCGCGGCCTATCGGCAGTCTTTCGAGGCGTTCAATCGCGCGCATCCCGATATCGCGGTGCACACCAGCGTGGTCGCGTATTCGACGTACTTCGACACGCTGCGCACCGATATCGCCGGTGGCAGTGCCGACGATATCTTCTGGCTCTCCAACGCCTATCTGGCCGCCTACGCCGACAGTGGCCGACTGATGAAGATCGACAGGGCCGCCCCGGCGTGGGATTCGGCGGTCGTCGACCAGTTCACCCGCGGGGGCTCGCTGTGGGGGGTGCCGCAGCTGACCGATGCCGGGATCGCGCTGTATTACAACGCGGACCTGCTCGCCGCGGCCGGCGTCGACCCCGCCCAGCTGAACGGGTTGCGGTGGAGCGCAGCTGACGGGGACACGCTGCGGCCCATGCTCGCCCGGCTCACCCTGGACGCCGACGGACGCCCCGGAAACACGGCGGATTTCGACGCCGGACGGGTCCGGCAGTGGGGCTACAACGCCGCCAACGACCCGCAGGGTATCTACCTCAACTACATCGGCTCGGCCGGTGGTGTTTTTCAGCGCGGCGACACGTTCGCGTTCGACAATCCCGGTGCCGTGCAAGCCTTCCGCTATCTGGTCGGCCTGATCAACGACGACCACGTCGCGCCGCCCGCGTCCGACACCAACGACAACGGCGACTTCTCCCGCAACCAGTTCCTGGCCGGCAGGATGGCGCTGTTGCAGTCCGGCACCTACAACCTGGCGCCGGTGGCTCGCGATGCCCGCTTCCGCTGGGGGGTGGCGATGATGCCGGTGGGCCCGGCCGGCCGGGTGAGCGTCACGAACGGCATTGCGGCGGCCGGCAATGCCGCGACGAAACATCCCGACGCGGTGCGTCAGGTCCTGGCCTGGATGGGCAGCAAGGAGGGCAACGAGTTCCTGGGGCGCGAGGGTGCGGCCATCCCGGCGGTGCTGTCGGCTCAGCCGGTTTACTTTCATTACTGGTCCGCGAGGGGCGTCGACGTCACACCCTTCTTCGCCGTGCTCAACGGCCCGCGCATCGCGGCTCCCGGCGGCGCCGGCTTCGCCGCCGGCAACGACGCCCTTCGGCCCTATTTCGACGAGATGTTCTTGGGCCGTGGCGATGTCGCGGCAACCCTGAAGCGGGCGCAAGCGGCCGCTAACGCCGCGGCGCAGCGTTAGCCCGGCAGCACCAGCACCGGCACGGGGCTTTCCCGGATGATCTTGGCGCTGCGGGAACCGAGGAAGACCCTCCGGATGTCGCCGCGCGGCCGGGTGCCCAATGCCAGGATCTCGCCCTCCTGCCAATCCGCCTGCGCCAGCGCGTCTTTCCAACTGCGGCCGGTAACCACCTGCAGCGCAACGTCTTCGCTGACGATCCCGTCCGTCTTCAGCTCCTCGAGGATGCCGCGCGCTTGCGACGCCCAGGCCTGCAATACCTCATCCTCGACCTCGAGCCCGACCTCGGGCGGATACATCGTCTTGCCACGGACCGCAAGCGTGATCACCCGCACCGGCACACCGAATCGCTGACCGAACTCGAAGCAGCGCCTCACCACGTCGATCGCATCGGGGGTGGCCGAGTAGGCACAGGTGAGGCGGGTCAACTTGCCTTGGTGCGCACGGTAATTGCGGGGGCTGATGGCCACCGGAACGGGCGACGCGTGCAGCAGCCAGTCGGCGGTGGAGCCGATCAGCACTTGGCCGTGGCCGCCGCTGGGCAACGAGCCCAGCACCAGCACGTCGGCGTCAATCTCGTGGATGACCTCGAGGAGTCCCCCCGACACCGAGCCGTGCGCGCGGTGCAGGTAAGTCACCTCGATGCCGTCGGCCACCGTGTCCAGGACGCGGCCGGCCTCCTTCGCCGACTCGTCGGCCATGGCGTCGGCCCACAGCTCGTATTCGGCGTCGACGCGGGCGAGCGACGGCGTCAGCCACGGTTTGGGCACAACCGTCACCACGGTGAGCGAGGTGCCGCGGGTCCGCGCGATGCGCACGCCCAGGTGCAAACCCGAGAGCCCCACCTTGCCGGCACGGTAGCCGACGACGACGGTCACAGCGCGTCCCGCTCGAGCGCTTCGCTGTTGAGCGCGCTGTGATGGCGGCCCCACACGAAGTAGAAGGCTAACGCGAGCGCGACCCAGCCGCTGAACGCGATCCAGGTGTACCAGTGCAAACTGGCGAGGATGTACCCGCAGGCCAGCACCGAAAGGACGGGCGTGACGGGATAACCGGGAACCTTGAAGCCCCGCGGCAAGTCGGGCTCGCGCACCCGCAAGATGATCACTCCGGCGGATACGACGACGAACGCGGTGAGCGTCCCGATGGACACCATGTCCGCCAACTTTTCCAGCGGTATGAAGGCGGCCAGCGCAGAGGCTGCGACGGCCACGATCACGGTGTTGCCCACCGGCGTCATGGTGTTCGTGTTCACGCGCGCGAAGCGCGCTGGCAGCAGCCCGTCGCGTCCCATCGCGAACAGGATGCGGGTCTGCCCATACATGCTGACCAGGGTGACGGAGAAGATCGAGATGACAGCGCCCGCGGCCAGAATCGTACTGGCCCAGCTGCCACGGGTGACGTTGTCGAGGATGGTGGCCAGGCCGGCCTCCTGCTGCCCGGCGAAGTCCTGCCATGGCTGAGTGCCCAGTGCGGCGAGGGCAACGAACACGTAGACGCTGGTGACCGTCACCAGCGCCGCAATCAGCGCGCGCGGCATGGTTTTCTGCGGGTTCTTCACCTCGTCTCCGGCGGTCGACACGGCGTCAAGGCCGATATAGGAGAAGAAGATGGTGCCGGCGGCGGAGCCGATGCCGGCAGCGCCGAATGGTGCGAAGCCGCGGAGATGGCTTGCGTCGAAGGCGGTGAACGCGACGATCGCGAAGATGACCAGAACCCCCAGCTTGATCAGCACCATGATCGTGTTGACCCTGGCTGACTCGCTGGCGCCGCGGATGAGCAGCAGTGCGCACATCCCGATCAAGATGATCGCCGGGAGATTCAACCAGCCGGGCCGCGCATCCCACGGCGCGGCCGATAAGACATGCGGCAACTGGAAACCGAAGACATTGCTGAGCAGCTTGTTGAGATAGCCGCTCCAGTTCACCGCGACCGCGGCGGTCGACACCCCGTATTCGAGCAGCAGGCAGGCCGCCACCCCCATCGCGACGACCTCGCCCAGAGTTGTGTACGCATAGGAATAGGAAGACCCGGAAACGGGCACCGCGGAAGCCAATTCGGCGTAGCAGATGGCCGCGAGTCCGGCCGCGAGTCCGGCGATGAGGAACGACAGAATCACTCCGGGGCCGGCTTCTGGCACGGCTTGAGACATGACGAAGAAGATGCCCGTCCCGACCGTCGATCCGACCCCGAACATGGTCAGCTGAAAGGTGCCGATGGTCCGCTTGAGGTGGTCCGCGGCCCCATGGGCGACGGGCGTGCCGACGACCGGGCGGCGCCGCAGCATCTGCTCTGTCAGGCTGATCGACGTGGGTGGCAATGGCCCCTCCTTGCTCGATCAGCTGATTATGGGCCAGCCTCCCGCAACGCCATAGCGAACTGCTCAATCGCCCAGTCGATTTCCTGCTCGCCGATCACCAGCGGTGGCGCGAACCGCAAGGTCGACCCGTGAGTGTCTTTAACCAACACACCACGATCGGCCAGCCGAAGACTCAGCTGCTTGCCGCTCCCGAGCGCGGGGTCGACGTCGACGCCGGCCCACAGTCCCAGGCCGCGCACCGCCAGCACGCCGTGGCCCATCAGTTCGCGCAGGCGCGCGTGCAGGTGCGCGCCTAACTGCGCCGAGCGGGCTTGAAACTCTCCGCGGCCCAGCATGGAAACCACGGTGGTGCCGATGGCGGCCGCCAACGGGTTACCGCCGAAGGTGGAGCCGTGTTCGCCCGGATGCAGCACCCCCAGGACCTCCTTGTCGGCGACCACCGCCGACAAGGGAACTACGCCGCCGCCCAGCGCCTTGCCGAGCAGGTAGACATCCGGCACCACGCCCCAGTGATCGCAGGCGAAGGTGTGCCCCGTGCGCGCGAGGCCGGACTGAATCTCGTCGGCGATCATCAGCACGTCGTGCTCGCTGCACAGGGCACGCACGGTCGGCAGGTAGTCGTCGGGCGGAACGACGATGCCCGCCTCGCCCTGGATCGGCTCGAGCAGGACCGCGACGGTGTCGTCGTCGATCGCGCGGGCCAGCGCGGCGGCGTCCCCGAAGGGCACGGAGCGGAATCCCGGGGTGAACGGTCCGAATCCGTCCCGCGCCGCGGGATCCGAGGAGAAGCTGACGATGCTGATCGTGCGGCCGTGGAAGTTGTTGTCCGCCACGATGATGTTGGCCCGCCCGTCGGCAACGCCCTTGACCTCGGCACCCCACTTGCGGGCGACCTTGAGACCGCTCTCCACGGCTTCGGCGCCCGAGTTCATCGGCAACACCAGGTCTTTACCGCACAGCCGGGCAAGGGCGGCGCAGAACGGGCCGAGGGTGTCGGAATGGAACGCGCGGCTCACCAACGTGACGGTGTCGAGCTGGGCGTGGGCCGCCGCGGTGATCTCGGGGTTGCGATGGCCGAAGTTGACCGCCGAATAGGCGGCCAGGCAATCCAGATAGCGCCGGCCCTCCACGTCGGTGATCCACGCACCCTCGGCGCTGGCCGCCACCACGGGTAACGGCGAATAGTTGTGCGCCGCATAGCGTTCGACCAGGCCGATCGCCGTCTCGGTTTGGGTCGAAGTCCGTGCGTCGAGGATCGTCACGGAAACACCTCCAATGTGCAGCACTTGACCGAACCACCGCCCTTGAGGAGCTCGGACAGGTCGACGCCGACCGGCTCGAAACCGGCCTCAAGCAGCTGTGCGGCGAAACCCGTTGCCGCGGCCGGGAGGACGACGTGCAGGCCGTCGGAGACGACGTTGAGGCCGAGCACGAACGCGTCGGCGCTTCCGACCACGATCGCGTCGGGAAACAGGGCCTGCAGTTGGCCCTGCGCGGCCGCGCTGAACGCCGGCGGGTAGAACGCGACGGTGCGGTCGTCGAGAACCGCGAGCGCGGTGTCGAGGTGATAGAAGCGCGGATCCACCAACTCGAGCGAGACGACCGGCACCCGCAGCGCCGCGGAGATTTCCGGGTGTGCACGCCGGTCGGTGCGAAAGCCGTAGCCCGCCAACACCGTTTCCCCGATCATCAGCAAGTCGCCCTGCCCCTCGTTGATATGCCGGGTGGACACCGGCCGGTACCCGAGTGAGGACATCCATTCGGCGTAGGCACGTGATTCGCCCGCCCGCTCGGCGAATCGAAACCTCGCGACGATCGCGACGTCGCGCGCGACGAATCCGCCGTTGGCGGCGTACACCATGTCCGGAAGCCCGGGCACGGGCTCGACCACCTCCACCCGGTGCCCCAACCGCAGGTAGGTTCTGCGCAGGGCATCCCATTGGGCCACCGCGACGCCGACGTCGACGGGCGTGGCGATGTCCATCCAGGGGTTGATCGCGTACTCCACCGCGAAAAACTCCGGCGGCGTCATCGCGTACCGGCGGGCCCGCGGCGTTCGCACGAGCTTGGCAGTCGCGGGTGCCGACACGTACGAATCCGTCATAGATCAACGGTATTTCCCCCGCCGTAAACAAGCAAACGACGTTTCTTGCGCGTCTATAGTCGATTTATTGCGCGATGACGCGTGTCACGGCGATTTATTAAGGAGTCACGGATGGACCGCCTGGATGAGACGGACGAGCGCATCCTCGCCGAGTTGACCAGAAATGCACGGGCCACCTTCGCGGAAATCGGCCAGACGGTGAACCTCTCGGCGCCGGCGGTCAAGCGCCGCGTCGACCGGATGCTCGACGATGGGGTGATCAGGGGCTTCACAACGGTCGTCGACCCTAGCTCGCTCGGCTGGAAGACAGAGGCCTACGTGCAGGTGTTCTGCCACGGCACGATCGAGCCCGATCGGCTCCGGGCGGCGTGGGTGGACATGCCCGAGGTGGTCAGCGCGGCAACAGTCACCGGCACGTCGGATGCGATCCTGCACGTGCTGGCCCGCGACATGCGTCATCTGGAGGCGGCCCTCGAACGCATCCGCTCGAGCGCGGACATCGAACGCAGCGAAAGCATCGTCGTGCTGTCGAACCTCATCGACCGGATGCGAACTTGAGACGCGGTCGCGCGCAGCGCGCGCGTAACTACACGGCGAAATTCCAGTCGATCATTCGCAGTCCCGTTACGCTCGCGGCGTCAGCGCCTTTCGAACGAGGCGCTTCAGCCTCGACGGTCGCGGCGTCGGCGGTCGGCGAGACGCATAGGGCCACGGACGGTTTCGCTCCGGGACGGAACTGGCCCTGGCCTGCTTGAGCTCGGTCCGCAGATGCTGACGCACGCTGTGCAGATCCGGGTCGGTCCAACGGTTGATCGCTTCGATCGGGTCCGCGGTGAGGTCGTATAGCTCCCACTGATCGTCGAGCGGGGAAGTCCGGTAGGCCTCTCCCCCGAGCCCATTGGCCGCCAAGTGCCGCACTCCTGGCTCCGTCCATGTGCTCGGGTCGTCGAAAGTGCGCACCAGCTTCCAGAGATGGCCTGCGCCACCGGTAGCCGTCGCCTCGTCGACGCGGACCACCAGCCCCTCGAAGTTGGAGGCGGTGTGGGCGGGGATCCGGATGCGCAGCGGCGCAGGCGGATCGACGGCCCGCTTCAGGTGGCGAGCCAATCCCGAAGCGCCGCTGTCCCCTTCGAGCATGTTGTCGCGGGTCATCAGGTAGACGGCGCGGGTCTCGTCGGCCGCGGCACCGTCCACGATGGGCATGAGGTTCCGCCCGGGCAGCTGATGCACTTCCGAGAACGACGGGGCCAGCGCGGCGGTCGCCACCGCGACATCGACGCCCGCCGCCGCCAGCAGCGTGGGGACCAGGTCGACGTGTGAGGTGGGTGCGGTGACCACCCGTGGCCGCGTCGAGCGCTCACCGATGCGCGCGATGACGAAGGGGACGCGGGTGGCCTCGTCGTAGAGGTTGAACCACTTCTGGTGCAGACCGCCGTGGGCGCCCAGCAGGTCGCCGTGATCGGCCGTGCGCACCAAAACAGCGTTGCGCGAGCCGCCTTCGGTGACGGCCCGCCTGACGCGGTCGATCGGTCCGTCCACCTCGGCGTGCAGCCGGTAATACAGGTCGCGGTAGCGCTGCGCGTTGCGTCCGTAGGTCCGCTCGATGGCGGGCGCGGGGCCGTAGCCGGAGTAGTAGGCCTCGCGAAAGGCGATCTGTGCCGCCGGTTTCGTGGACAGGTCTTCGGCCGCGGTGGGCGCGGCGGGCACCGCGGGCGGGTCGAGTGGCGACGGCTTGACCGGGCTCCGCCGCGACCAGGTCGGGAACAGCACGATGTCGTGGGGATTGACGAAGCTGGCGACCAGGAGGAACGGGCGCAGCGCGGCGGGGTCGCCGTCGCGGCGACGGGCGTAGCGGTCGGCGAGCCACGCGACCACCCGGTCGGCCAGCAGCGGGTCGCGGCGGATACCGGCGTCGGCCAGCGCCGCCCCATGCGGCTCCGGGCCGACCCAACCCGAGAATCCGAACGGCCCCAACGGATCCGCCTCCAGGTAGCGCCGCACCGCGGCGGCGTCGACGACACCGTTCTCATCGTTGGTCGCCAGCGGCCCACCGGTCCTCGGGTCGGTGAGGTCGGCGTGCGAGATGTGCCACTTGCCGTCGTAGTGGGTGTCGTAGCCGGCCGCCCGCAGCCAATTGCCCAGCGTGGGCACTTCGGCCTGGCGCAGCCAGCGCATGCGCGAATCGCCTGCGGTCTTTCCGATGCCGTCGGTCTGGGTGACGCCGTGCAAGTCGGGATAGTGCCCGGTGAAAATCGTTGGGCGGCTTGGCACGCAGGCCAGCGAGCCGGTGTAGTGCCGAGTGAAGCTGACGCCGTGGTCGTCAAACCACTTACGACCGGTCAGCGCCCGGTCGCGCCAGGCGAGCACGTCGGGAGCCTCGTACGGCGGCACCGCGCGCTCCTCGTCCGTCATCACGACGATGACATCGGGGCGATCAGACACCAGCATGCTCCAATCGGTTCGCAAGCCCGGCGAGCGTTGATTCGGACTGTCGCGCGAGGACGCGGCACAGGACCCGTTCGGCCAGCTTTTGCATTGGGTGGGGCCCGATTTCGACGGTGCTGGTGAGGGTCACCGCCGTCGCGGCGGCCGAATCGCCGGCGCCGGGGGCCAGCGTCCAGCGGTTGGACACCCTGCGCAGGCGCCTGGGCAGGCCTTCGATGTCGTAGCCGAGGGCGCGCGGCGGGTCGAACTCGGTGATGCGCTCGACGAGGGCGTCGCGGTTGACCTGCACCCGCCGGGCGGTCCCGACGGGACCTCCGTCCGGTGCGGAAATCAAGATGCACGAGTGGTCGACATTGCCGGCCCACGAACTGATCGCCCCGAAGTCCGCGAGCGTCTCCCATATGTCACCGATGCGAGCCGCGATCGTGCGAGTCCGGTGGATGTCGGCCACGCGCTCACGCTACGCGAATGATCAGCGAGTCAGGTGGAATATCGTCTCGATCGCCACCGCGGCACCGCCGATCGCCAGGGTGACCCCGAGCGTCGCCCAATCACCGAATCTCGGCCGCGCCGGATCGGCGGAGAGTTGACCGATGCCGCCGCGAGCGGTGATCGCGTCGCCCATCTCATCGGCACGCCGCAGGGTCACCACGACGGCGGCGGCAACCAAGTCGATCGAGTTGCCCGTCGTCTGCCGAACCCGAGCCTTGCGACCCTGCGGCATGTGGTTGGGCCGCAATCGACGAGCGGCGTAGAGCACCTGAAATTCCTCGATCAACAACGGGAAGGCGCGTAGCGCCAGGGCCAAGGCCACCGCCCACTCGTCGACCGGAATCCGCAGCCATTTGAACGGGCGGCCCAAAATGGCCAGCGCCGGCGCGATTTCGGCGACATTGGTGGTCCAGGACACCATGGCCCCCAGCCCGAGCAGAACGACCGACAGCGCGGTGATCCGCAGGAAGTTCAACGCTCCGCCGACCCAGATGTTGACGCCGTGAATCGAGATCATCGGACTACCGCCGGCCAACGCCGCGGTCACAAAACCCAATGCCAGGAGGACCCACAGCCACCGCGGAATCGAAGGAACCGCACCCCGCGGGATATGTGCGATCCAGACCGCCGCCACCACGAGCACGGCTACCGCCCCGATGGTCACCCAACCTGGATATAGGGTCAGCAACACCGAAACACCGAATACCACCAGCAGTTTGGTGCCGGCCCACAAGTTGTGAATGGCCGACCTTCCGGGAACCGGAACCAGCAGCACCACCGGACGAGAACTGCGCCGTTTTCTACCTGATGCGGAGGATGAGGTTGCGGTCACGCCACACCCCCGGCCGCGGCGGTGGCCGACAAAGACTGCAGCGCGCCATTCTGCAGATGCAAGACCCGCGGGCACACCTCTTCCAAACCGACGAAGTCATGCGAGATAACCACTACGGTCAGGCCCCGGTGACGGCGCAGATCGGCCAGCAGGCGCAGCAGGCCCCGCTGGCTGCCGATGTCCAACCCGGCCAACGGCTCGTCGAGGATCAACACCCGTGGCGAACACGCCAGCAGTCCGGCCAGCACCACCCGTCGCATCTCGCCACCGCTGAGCTGGTCGATGCGGCGATTGCCCATCGCGGGTTCCAGTCCGACCGCGCCCAGAGCAGCGGCCACGCGGTTCACGTCACGCTCCGAAAACCCTGCCACGGAAGCGATTTCCAGGCCGACGTGGCTGCGCATCAATTGCAGCCTCGCCGTCTGAAACGACAACCCCACCGCGCCGACGTGCTCACGGATGGGCTCGCCGTCAAGCAAGCAGGCACCGCCGGTGGGAACGGTCAGCCCGGCCATGATCCACGCCAGCGTCGACTTGCCCGACCCGTTGCCGCCGTGGATCAAAATCCCGTCGCCCTGTTCCACTACGAAGCTGATACCGCGCAGCGCGGTCTTCTGCCAGGGTGTGCCGCTGTTGTATTCGTGTCGGACGTCGACGATTTCGAGTACCGGCTTGCTGAAGGCCCGCTTGACTGCGATGGCCGGCGACGGGGGCGGGGCCGTCTCGACTATGCCGGCGTTATCCGGGGAATCGCTGAGGTTGATGATCCGGTCCGCCGACGCGGCCTCGTTGTCGAAATGCGTGATGTGCACCAGCGCGGTCCGATGCCGTTGGGGCAGCCCTGAGAGCACATTCAACAGGACGCTACGGCCCTGTTGATCGACCATGCTGGTGAACTCGTCAGCGATCAAGAGCGCCGGTTCCCGAGCGAGCGCCGCGGCCAGAGCCAGGCGCTGCAGTTCCCCGCCGGACAGGCTGCCGGTATCACGCTCGGCAAAACCCTCGAGGCCTACTTCGCGGAGCAAATGGTCGACATCGACCTCGGTGCCCGGCGGCAGCCCCCAGACCACATCGTCGGCGACCCGGGTTCCCAAGACCTGGCTCTTCGGGTGCTGCAGAACAAGCGCCGTGCCGCCCAACATGCCCAAGCCCACCGCGCCCGGGCGCTGCACGGTGCCCGTCGTCGGTTGTCGACCCGCCAAAATCAGCGTCAACGTCGTCTTTCCGGAACCGTTCGCGCCGATGACGGCAACGTGTTCTCCGACTTGGAGTTCCAGGCTGATTTCGCGCAGCGCGTCTTGCTTCGCGTGCGGGTAGCGGAACCGCACCTTGTCCAACCGCACCGGCACCGGCCCGATCGCGGCGCCGGGCGCCTCGTCCGGAGCGTCGAGTTTATGCACGTCCGGAACGTTGCCCATCCGGTCCAGCAGGCGCGAAAGCGCCCACCAACCGATCAACGACGAGAACATCACCCCGTAGGTGACATAGCCGAGCAGCAGCCACGGCCAGTAATGCAGCCCGAATTCGAAGCACCGCTTCACGTCGGCGCCGAGCCATTGCAGGTTCACCCGGCTGAGGAATGCGACAACACCATCCACGTTGGCCGTCATCACCTGAAAAATCAGATGCCGCAGCCGATTCAGCACCATCAACATGCCGACCGTTGCGATGGCGACGGCGACCCCGACGATGAAGGACGAGACGAGCACCGTTGGGGTGCCCCTCCCCCTGCGTTTCACGAACCCGGTCAATCCGCCGATGTATGCACAGTTGACGACGGTCAGGAAACCGCCCAGCCCCGAGATGAGGAAGGCGATCATTCCGGCAGCAAACGTCGCGGCGAGCAACACTCGCAGCCGGTAACGGTAGGCCAGCAGCCCAATCGGCACCGTGCCCAGCAGCGCCAATCCCTGGGCGAACGGAATCACCCCGGCGATGATCGCGATCACCGCGCAGAGCGCCCCCATGACCGATGCCTGTGCCAATTCGGCCGGTTGTAAAGGACCACCCCGACGGCGCGAACGGACGGGGCGACGGGCATTCACTTCACTGATTGTGCCAGGGCGCGGCGCCAAGTCGCTTCATCACACTGAGTAACTTCCAACCCGGTTCGGTCGGGCGCCACTCGTCTCACTTAGCAAAGCTATGGAACTATGGATACATGGACAGAGTTGTCGAGACCGCAAACATCGAGGCCCAACAGCTGGGCGCGGATTTGCTCGCCGTGGTGGCGCGGCTCAACCGGCTGGCCACCCAGCGGATCCAGATGCCCTTGCCTGCGGCCCAGGCCAGGCTGCTTGCCACGATCGAAGCGCACGGAGAGGCCCGAATCGGCGACCTCGCCGCCGTCGATCACTGCTCGCAACCGACCATGACCACGCAGGTGCGCCGGCTCGAGGATGCCGGGCTGGTCACCCGAACCGTGGACCCGGGCGACGCCCGCGCCGTCCGGATCCGCATCACCCCCCAGGGGAAGCGCACGCTCAACGCGGTTCGCGCCGACCGTGCCGCCGCGATCGAACCGCAACTGGCGTTGCTCGAGCCGGTGGACCGCCAAGTGCTGACGGACGCGGTCAAGGTATTGCGCCGGCTTCTCGACAATGCATCGGTGGGCGGCCGGCGTAACACGCTGTGATCGCAGGACCCCGGTGGATGGACGGCGGCCGGCGGGTAGACACTAGGTCGAGCTGACCGGCGTGACGAAAGGTGGCGGCCATGCGGCCCGAGGCTTCCGCGTTCAGAGCCTCCCCGTTGACCGTTTGGGTCGGGTCGATGAGGTTCGACTTCGCCCCGGGCCGAGACGTGATCGTCGGCTACGGCCCGGGCAGCGACATCGCCCTCGAGCGGTTCCTGAATCCGGCGTCGCCGCCGCCACCGCCGCGCCCTGAGGTGGTGTTGCGTTTCGCTGGCACCCACTGGGTGGCCATCGACCTGAGCCACAACGGCATCTTCGTCGACGGTGCACGGGCGTCGACGGTGAACATTCGCGACGGTCAGGCGATCAGTGTCGGCGATCCGCAGCGGGGGCCGCGGCTGGTATTCCGCACCGGTCACCCTTCCGGTCCCCCCGGGCAAGCTCCGCGTCTTATACACATCTGACGCTGCCGACGATCGCATA